>JAODLU010000041.1 GCA_025464125.1 Microbacteriaceae bacterium
CGTGCGAAGTTCCGCAACCTGCAGCACAATCCCTCGATGAGCTTCATGGTCATCGACCCAGATAACCCGTTCCACTTCATCGAAGTCAGAGGCACCCTGGGCGAGGTCATTCCTGACCCGACAGGCGCGTTCTACGTGGTGCTGGGCAAGCGTTACGGCAACGCCGAGCAAATGGCGCCTGCCGACAGCCCTGACCGCGTAATCCTCGTGATGAGCGTCGATCGCATCACGACGCAGTAGCTTGCCCCGACAGATAGCCAACAGGCGTTCTCTAGGCTTTGCGTTGCTTCGACTGGTCCAATAGTTCATCGGGATCGTCGGCCACGTGCGGTTCAGGGGCAGCAGGATCATCTGCGAGCACCTGCTCCCCGGCAACCTGATCGTCGGTGTCAGGATTACGGGAGCGGATGTCGTCGCCGACAGGATCCTTTGGCCCGGTCACGACTGGGAATCCATCGAAGTGCCTGATCCGTCGGCTGTGGATCCGGGCGAAAGAGAACCGTCACTCGTCGTGGCAGCGCGACGGTCCGGGTCGTCCGACTGCGCTGCTTCGTCCGGAGCCTCGACACTGAAGTCGGCATCGGCCGGCAGCTCCCCGTCGCCATACAGTTCGTTCGCGTTGTGCTTGCCGTCCATGTTTCTCCCTTATCGATGCTGCTGCACACGGTAAGCGGCCACCAGCCATACACAACCCCCACATACAACCGCCAGGCAAAGCTCACTGGCCGCTGTGAGGTCCCTGATGCTTCGAGAAGCGGGCCTAGGCTGGAATTGTCATGATCAAAGTCATCAGCTACAACCTGCGCGAGAACCTCGCGAGCAATGAACTCCAGGCGCTTGTGAAGAAATTCGATCCTGACGTGCTGTGCCTCCAGGAGGCGGACACCGAGGAGCTGCCTGCCGAACTCGGGCCCCTGCAGCTAGCCGATTCGACAAAGCGCAACCGGCTGGGGCTCGCTGTGTATTACCGCAAGGCGCGATTCACAAACCTTTCCACCCAGACATTCGCATTGAAGAAATCCCTGCACGATCGCGTGCTGCGACCAGCCCATGAGCGTCTCATCGGCTCGCGCCTCGTCGATGGGCAGGACGGCCGCGAATTCATCGTCGCCTCTTTTCATGCAGCTCCGCTCAGCGCCCTGAACTCGTTGCGACGCAAGCAGATCCGGGCAGCCCACGCCATGCTGCTCGAGATGGGCAACGGCCTGCCGACCCTCATGGTTGGCGACTACAACTACCCTTACTTCACCAGGCGTCTGGGGGAGCGAATGACGGAGAGTGGCTACGACCTGACGCTCAGCGACAGCCGCACATACACGCGATACAAGGGTTTCGTGCGAGGGCATTTCGACTTCGCGACATCCGTGGGGCTGGCCATCGACAATGTGGAGACGCTCACCCAGGGTGCGTCAGACCACATGCCGATCCTCGTGACCGCGTCGTACGGCCCTGACCTCCGGGTCGATCCCCAGTTGCCTGACGATGGGCCCTTCGCCGAATAGGCATCACGAGCACACACGCGCCAACCAGCACACAGCCGCCAACGAAAAAGCCCCGATGAGCGATCACCGGGGCTTTTCTTACTTCGTGTGGATCTTCTTGTATTCCAGATCCTGTACTTCAGATCCTCGTGCGCGAAGGGGGACTTGAACCCCCACGCCCTATACGGGCACTAGCACCTCAAGCTAGCGCGTCTGCCAATTCCGCCATCCGCGCGCAGTTGGTGGGTCTTCGCAGAACCACCGACGTACGAGAATAGCACGCATGCACTTACCCGATTCGCCGCAGCGCCAGCCGTTCTACCTCGACTGCGACACCGGCATCGATGACGCCATGGCCATTGCATATCTCCTCGCATCCGATCGGGTCGATCTCCTCGGAATCGGCACGGTCAGTGGCAACATCTCCGCGGAGATGGGTGCTCGCAACACACTTGCCCTGCTCGAACTAGCAGGTCGCAGCGACATCCCCGTAGCGATCGGTGAGCACGATTTCCTTGCGACCCCGTTCGCGGGTGGAGCCATTCACGTCCACGGCGAGAATGGCATCGGGGGAGTGGTGCTTGCCGAACCGGCACGGACGCCAGCTTCCGAGAGCGCGCCGGAGATGATCGTCCGGCTGGCTCGACAGCATCCCGGTGAGCTCCACATCCTGGCGATCGGCCCCCTCACCAACCTGGCGAAAGCCCTCCTGTTGCACCCCGGGCTGGCAACGCTCGTCAAAGAGGTCACGATCATGGGCGGTGCGGCGCTTGTGCCCGGCAACATCACCGCTGTGGCTGAGGCCAACATCCACAATGATCCGGATGCCGCGGCAGCAGTTTTCGCCGCATCCTGGTTCATAACCATGGTGCCCCTCGACGCAACCATGCAGAGCCTCATCGAGGCAGTGGACCGCGACCGGCTGGTCGCTTCCCCGCGCCCGGTCGCGCAGGCTATTGGGGCGATGCTCGACACGTATTTCGACTTCTACGTGCAGTTCTTCGGGAGGCGCACGAGCGTGCTTCACGATCCGCTTGCCGCGGCCGTGGCTGTCGGTGACCTGGGGCTCGGCACATCGCCAGTCGTGCAGGTGCAGGTCGACACGTCTCATGGCCCTGGCCGCGGCCAGACGATCTGCGACTTGCGCTGGCGCTTTCTCGGGCATCCTGAGCAGGCCGGCGCTCACATCCGTGTCGTGCTTGCCGTGGAGACTGACTTCACGCCGCTGATGGTGGACGCGATCCTGTCGCTCTAGCCCCCGCTGGCGCAGACGTTGGCTGCCAGCAGCGGCTAGCGTTGTCGCATGCCAGACGACCAGCTCGACGACACCGCCCGTATCGCGCGCGACCTGATCCGCTTCGATACGACCAACTTCGGCGAGGGCCGGTCGAACGGGGAGACGGATGCCGCGGAGTACGTCGCGGCCAATCTCGAGTCCCTCGGCCTCACGCCGCAGCTATTCGAGTCTGAGCCCGGCCGCGTGAGTGTCGTGGCCCGGGTGGCCGGCGCGGACGGGTCGAAGCCCGCCCTCGTCGTGCACGGCCACACTGATGTCGTGCCGGCCCAGCCGGACAACTGGTCGGTCGACCCCTTCGAGGGCGTCATCAAAGACGGGATGCTGTGGGGTCGCGGCGCTGTCGACATGAAGAACATGGACGCGATGATGCTCACTGCCCTCGCGGACATCCTGGGTTCCGGCAGACAGCCTGCCCGTGACCTCGTCATCGCCTTCTTTGCGGATGAGGAGGCAGGGGGAGTGCTCGGTTCGCACTACCTGTTCGACAACCATCCAGAACTTTTCGCCGGTGCAACTGAGGCGATCAGTGAGGTCGGCGGGTACTCGATCACTCTCGGCGGCAAGCGGGCATACCTGCTGCAGACCGGGGAGAAGGCGCTCATCTGGGTCAAGCTCATAGCCCGGGGAACCGCCGCACACGGATCGCGGCTGATCCACGACAACGCGATCACCAGGCTGGCGGAGGCCGTAGCGATCCTCGGAAGGCGGGAATGGCCGATCCGGCTCACTGACACGACCACCGAACTGCTCGGCGAGATAGCGAGAATCCTCGACGTCGACCCGCAGAAGGCCGGGCCGGATGAACTGGTGCTTGCGACGGGAACGGCAGCCGGGTTCATCCAGGCCACACTGCGCACGACGACGAATCCGACCGTACTGACCGCGGGTTACAAGCACAACGTGATCCCGGACACGGCCGAGGCACTTGTAGACATCCGCTGCCTGGCTGGCGAAGAGGCAGCCACCCTCGCCGAGGTGCGTGAGCTGGTAGGACCCGATGTCGAAATTATCGTGCTGCACCAGGACATCGGGCTTGAGACCGAGTTCGCAGGACCGCTGGTCGACGCGATCAAGGGCACAATCGAGAGGCATGATCCCGGTGCTCCCGTACTGCCATACCTGCTCTCCGGCGGCACAGACAACAAAGCACTGTCAACTCTTGGCATCAAGGGTTACGGTTTCGCACCGCTAAAACTGCCAGCTGACCTCGACTTCCCTGGCATGTTCCATGGCGTAGACGAGCGGGTGCCGCTGGATGCCTTAGTGTTTGGCAGGCAAGTCCTCACAGACCTGCTGCTCGGCTACTAGCGGAAGGCTCCTTCGTTGGGTTTCATCAACGCGATCATCCTCGGCTTCGTGCAGGGGCTCACTGAATTCCTGCCTGTGTCCTCGAGCGCCCACGTGCGCATCGTGGGGGAGCTGCTCGGCACAGGGGCCGACCCCGGCGCAGCCTTCACGGCGATCATCCAGCTCGGCACCGAGGCAGCGGTTGTGGTGTACTTCGCGGGGGACCTCTGGAGAATCATCTCCCGCTGGTTCCTGGCATTGTTCGGGCGCATCCCCCGCAACGATCATGATGCAAAGCTCGGTTGGTTCATCATCTT
>JAODLU010000048.1 GCA_025464125.1 Microbacteriaceae bacterium
CGACAGCTGCGCGGCGAGCAGCGCGACGAGAACGACAAAGGAGGCGATGACCGCTAACACCGGGTCGAACCTGACGACAAGGAAGTCCGACGCCGTCTCGCCCATGCCGGTTGTCAGGACTTTTGCAATCCAGAAGGCCGCAGTCACCTCCGGCACCTTGCTCGCCACACCGTTCATCTTGACAATCTACGGGCCTGCCCGGTGCGAAGCAGCGAACTGCTTTCGTGCGGCATCCATGGCTGCCAGGCGAATCGAAGTGAGTGCGGCGTAGGCTCGACTGCATGGCAGTTCGTCATGAATTCGCGCTCGACGGCGGGCGAACCCTCGACGCGCACGACTCTGGCCTCGGCGGGTTCCCGGTGATCTGGATGCATCCTTCGCCGCAAACTGGTGCCATCCTCGAACCGCTGGTGTCCCTCGGGGCCGAGCGCGATATCCGCATGCTCTCCTACGCGAGGCCGAGCTATGGCGCCTCCACGCCGAGTCCGGGTCGCATCGTCGCCGACGCAGCAGACGACGTCGCAGCTGTCGCAGATGAGTTCGGCCTCGACCGGTTCGCGGTGATCGGGTCATCCGGCGGGGCAACCCATGCCCTCGCCTGTGCCGCCCTGCTGCCAGACCGGGTCACCGGGGTTGCGAGCTTCTCGGCCATCGCCCCGCTGAGTCCCGAACGCACACATGAGTTCGACTGGTTCGACGGGATGGTTGCGCCGGGCGGCCTGCGTGCCGCCATGCTCGGAAGGGCGGCGCGGGTCGCGTTCGCGGCATCCGACGAGTTCGATGACGACAGCTTCATCGAAGCTGATTACGAGGCGCTCGCAGGAGATTGGTCAGCTCTCGGTGACGAAGCAAACGCCGCGAATTCTGCGGGGCCAGCCGGACTGATAGACGACGACATGGCGCTAGTCAGCCCGTGGGGTTTCGACCTGGCCGACATCACGGTGCCGGTGCTGCTGGTGCAGGGCGATGCCGACAGGATCGCCCCACGCACCCACGCTGAATGGATGGCGACGCGCATCCGCGACGCCGAATTGCGCCTCATCCCGGGCGGTCACATCTCGGTGCTGTCGGAGTCAGGCGTGGCCATGGACTGGCTGCTGGAGAAGAGCCTGCAGGGCTAGTAGAGCGCCCCGACTGAGGCGAGAGCCGCGCGCACGAGTGCTCCGCGACCACCCTCCATTTCGGCTGCGATGGAATCGGATGCTGCCTCGGCCGGCGTCATCCAGGTCAGCTCGAGCGCGTCCTGGCGCGGGTCGCAGGTGCCTGTGACGGGCACCACGTAGGCGAGGGAAACAGCGTGCTGGCGGTCATCGGTGAATTGCGAGCCAGGAAATGGGAAGTACTCGGCCACGGAGAATGGCACAGGGCTGGCTGGCAGCAGCGGGAACGCCATCGGGCCGAGGTCCTTCTCCAGGTGGCGGAAAAGGGCGTTGCGCAGGCTCTCGCCATACATGACGCGGCCAGAAACCATTGTTCGCGTGATCGAACCGGCTGCATTCGCTCGCAAGAGGATGCCCACCTCTGTCACCTGGCCGATGCCGTCCACCCGCACCGGAACCGCCTCAACGTAGAGCAGGGGGAGGCGACGCCGGGTCTCGGCGAGTTCCTCGTCTGACAGCCAGCCGGAATTCGGGTCGGGTGTGCCTACGGAGCTCATGCCTCCATTCTTACTCGCCGGGCATTGCCGGGAGGTTACCAAGCCGTCGAGTCGCAACAGGGGGTTAGTTTGGTTTGTACTGGAAGAGGGAGAACCGATCATGATCGCTGTGACATTTACCGAGACCGGCGGGCCAGGCAAGCTCGAGGTCATCGAGCTCCCGGACCCGGTGGCCCGTGCGGGTGAAGTGCTCGTCGCAGTGCAGGCCGCCACGATCAATCCGGTAGACAGCGGAGCGCTGGCCGGCAACTTCGGGACAAGGATGCCCGCACCCCGAGATGGTCGCTGGATCGTCGGCTGGGACCTCGCCGGCCGTGTCACAGCCGTAGGCGCTGGCGTGGACGACTCGCTTGTCGGCCGATACGTGCTGGGCTTCTCGCAGTGGTTCGGCACGTCCAACGGAACCCAGGCATCGGTGGTGGCGCTCCCCCTTGAGAACGTCGCTGTGGCCGACGAGTCGATCTCGCCCGAAAAGCTGACAACCCTCGGGCTCAACGCATTGACGGCACTTCAGGGAATCGAACTCGCGGGAGTGACAGAAGGCACAACGCTGATCGTTTCAGGCGCGGCTGGAGCCGTCGGCGGTTTCGCCGTCGAGCTGGCCGTCGCTCGTGGAGGCATCGTCACCGGTTACGCCTCGGAGAAGGATCGTGAGACCGTGCTCGGCTTCGGTGCCAGGCATTTCGTTGCCCGCGAAGACGGCGTGCTCGAAGGGCTCGAGCTCGACGCAGCCTTCGATCCGGCTGGCGCGGGGCCGGTCATCCTCTCTGCTGTCAGAGATGGCGGATTCTTCATCACGCCAGCCCAGCCCGTCGAGGCCGAACGCGGCGTCACCGTCGAGCGCGTGGGGGTCAAGCCGAATAAGGAGCAGTTGCAGTTGATTGCCGACCTCGCCTCTGAGGGCACACTTTCCTTGCGCGTGGCAGCGGCGTTCCAGGCTACCGAAGCCGAAGCCGCATACGAGAAGTTCGCAGAAGAGGGCCTGCGCGGTCGCGTGGTCCTGACGTTCTAAGGCACGCACCCGCGTTTATTGCGGGCTGGTAACAACTCGGAAATCGGAATGGCGGCGGCGGGCGATATACCGATAGCGTGTCGACATGCCTATCTCAAGACGACTTATTGCCGTGTCCGCAACCTTTGCCCTCGCCCTTGGAGGCGCGCTGATCGCAGCCGTTCCCGCCCAGGCCGCGACGAGCACCATCAACTTCACCATCGCCGATACCGACCCGCTGATTGCTTCTACTGCTGAGGGAGACGAGGTTCCGTGCGTCGATGCCCGAGACGGCTCGTTTCACTACAAGACCGTGCAGGTCGTCGTCGACACCACTGGCGATTACACTCTCGTCGACAACAGGGATTCCGACGATAACCTCGTCGACGGATACGCCGTGATTTACGATGGTGCGTTCAATCCGGCCGACGTTCTGGCCGGCTGCCTCGGTGCATTCGACGACAACTTCGTTACACCGGTCGGCTACGCCGTAACTCTTACGGCTGGCACCCACTACACGCTGTTTGAGTCGACTTACGATGACGAGGAGACCGGCCCCGTGCAGTTCCTGGCCGATGGCCCGGGTACCTTCGCCGTCGTCACCGAGACAACCACGACGCTGACCTCCACCCCCAACCCGTCGGACGACCCAACAGCGGCGTCCTTCACTGCAACGGTGACCGGGTCTTCTCCCACCGGCAGCGTCGAGTTCTTCGAGGGCACGACCTTGCTCGGGGTCGCGCAGGTCACGGCAGGCGCGGCTTCACTGCCGCTGGCTCTCCCGGTCGGTTCACACACCCTGACCGCTGTCTACTCAGGTGACTTACTCAACGCTCCGTCGACCTCGGCCGAGTACGTGCAGGTGGTCAACCCGCCGGCACCCGTGCTCGCCGCGACCGGCGCCGGCGACTTCGGCACCACGGGCGGCATCGCCCTCGCAGTGCTCGCGCTGGGCGGAATGCTGCTCTTCGCCTCACGGCGTCGCACCGCCTAACCAGCTTCACAAGGAAGGCCCCGGCACCGTCATGGCGCCGGGGCCTTCCTCGTTCAGCAGAGCCGTTTCGCGAGCTCGATCGCGTCAAATGGCGCATGCACCTGCGCGTCGTTGTCGAAGTAGACGTAGACGTCCTGGCCAGCAGCCAGCCATTGCCGGATCTCGGCCGCCCAGCTATCCAGTTCTCCGTCGCTGTAGCCGCTCGAATAGAGCTCCTGCGAACCATGCAGGCGCACATACCTGAAGTCGGTAGTCGACTCCCGCAGCATCGGCCAGCGCCCTGCGGTGTCGGCAAGCACCATCGCGACCCTGTGGCGGCGAAGCACCTCGTACGCCTCATCCGTCGCGAAGCTGTAGTTGCGCACCTCGAGGGCGTGCCGCATGGGGCGGGAACGGTCAATCTGCACGTAGGCACGGCCGTCGACCTTGTCGTCGTGCTGCTCGGCGAGCGCGAGGGCCTCCGCAGTGGTTCGCGGCAACGACCCGAGAAAGCGGTCGAGCACTTCGGGGTCAAACGGCATGCGTTCCGGCACCTG
>JAODLU010000103.1 GCA_025464125.1 Microbacteriaceae bacterium
CGCGATGTGGTCTTCGAGCATGATGTAGTCGAATCCGGCGCGGTCGAGGCTGCGCGCCATATCGATCAGGAATTCACCGGTCTGCCACACCGACTGGCGCAGGTCGTTACCTGAAAATGGCGTGCCGCCGCCGATAGCTGGTGCCCAGCCGTGTGGTCGTGGATTCGTGAACCATCCGAGGTGAAACATCGCGTGCCCTTCGTGAACGGGTCGGGTGAACTGTAGGCACGAGTGTGCCGCCGAGACGATTCAACGGGATGACGCGACGATGCCAGTCGAATTACGCGGTCACAGGCTTGCGGCGCTGATCGGTATCCCCGGTGAATCGAGGGCAAAAACGCGGGCAGTCTCTGAGGTACCTCCGACGACGGGATTTCGGTGGCAACGGCTCGATGTGAGCTGCACTCCGCGTTTTTCGAAATCTCGCCGTATCTGGCGGGAGGTGCTCCCCGCGTAATCGAGTCATTACCAAACCGATACGACGGTGAGACATGAGGGCGCGAGGATGACCACCATGACATCCACGATTCCGGCTTCGATCTTCGACGACATCACCCTCGAGACGCTCTCGCAGCGCAACGGCGGCAAGTGGCTGCGCTATGGGCGCGACGTCATCTCCGCATGCACCATCGAGCTGGACTTCCCTAGCTCAGAGCCGGTGCAGCAGCGCATCATCGAGATGGTAACGAGTGGACAGACGGGCTACCCTGACTTCCCAGGGCCGCCGGTACAGCTCTTCGAAGCGTGGTCCAACTTCTCCGGCAGGCACTTCGGCTGGGCGAGCGACCCGGCAATGTCGTTTTGTACCGACTATGTGTCCAATGGTCTCACCGAGTCGCTCAAGGCACTGCTCGAGCCCGGAACCCGCGTCGGCTACACCACCCCCGGCTTCATGTATCTCACCGCCGTCATCGAGCGGGCGGGAATGGTTCCCACGACCATTGCCGCGATCGACCCGACGGACGGTGCGAACTTCATGGACCTCGAGATCATCGAGGATGCGTTCCGCGCCGGCATTACCGCATTCATCCTGGTGAATCCGTATCACCCTCACGGTTTCGTACCCAGCGTTGAGCACCTCACTGCCTTTGCGGCGCTCGCCGACCGCTACGGCGTTCGTATCTTCAGCGACGAGATCTACAGCCCGTCCACTTTTCCGGGCGTCACCTTCACGCCGTTCGGCTCGCTGGATGCCGAGTCCGCCAGACGAAGCGTTACCGCCGTGGGCGCAGCCAAGACCTGGAACCTGCGGTCTTTCCCCACGGCGATGCTCTACACAGGCGACCAGGCCACGGCGGATGCCCTCAACACGCCAGGCATGAAGAGATCAACCGCATCGGCGAGCTATGTCGGCACAGAGGCGATGGTCACAGCGCTCAACGAATCAGACGCGTGGCTCGATGCATTGACCTCCTATCTCGAGGGCAACGCGCGAATCGTCGAGAACGAATTCCCCGCTCTCCTGCCAGGCGCGATTATCTCCAAAGCGGATTCCGGATTCGCCGTCTGGATCGACCTGAACGCCCTGGGCATCGACGAGCCGACCGCGTATTTCATTGAGAAGGGCAAGGTGGGCATTTCCCGTGGACAGGCTTTCGGACCGCAGGGCTTCCGCTGCCTCCGCCTGAACACCGGCACCCCGGCGCATGTCATCCGTGAAATCGGCAAGCGAATGGCTTCAGCTATCTGATGCAGCCCTCGTCCAGACGCGCGTAACGACCACAAAACATTCCCGTCATCTGATCGAAGCACGCCGCCCCCATACTGGGGCATGGCTCCGAGTAGCCCGGGAGCCCTGACGGTGGGGTGATCACATGATTTCGGTTGGTGACCAGGGCCATGATGCCCTCCTGCAGGGAGAACTCACGACCATGCTCGGCCAGGAGCCGGTCGTTGTGCACAGCACCGGCGGCAGGGCTACTACGGCACCGATGCGCGCATACGACCTGCTGCGAGCGTTGATCCGCAAGGGCACACTCGACGTGGATTCGCAGCTCGACGAGGTCGAGATCGTAAACTCGCTTTCCATCAGCCGCACTGCTGTGCGTCTCGCATTGGGCGCCCTGGATGAACGCGGGGCAGTCAGGCGTCGCCAGAGAGCTGGCACCATCGTCACCTCGAGGCCGTACCGTGTGGAAAGCAACCTGATCCTTTCCCAGGATCCGGCCTTACCGCCGCCTATGCTCGAGCACCGTTTTTTCTCCGATCGGATTGAGCACCCGCCGCAGGCAGTTGCCGCGCAGCTGGACTTTCCAAGCGGCAAGATGCGGGTAATGACGGACGCGATTGTCGTGGAGGGGGAGACCATCGGCATCCGCGTCGTCTACGAAGATTCGGCGACGCCGCCTATGGACAAGTCATTCCATGGAATGGCCAGGAAGCGCGGCCGGGATGCCCTCGCCGTCATATTTTTGCAGCGCATGGGCAGCGAACTCGGCGCCATAACCACCCATGTAGAGGCAGTTCCCTGCGAGACCCGCACGGCAAGGCTGCTCGGTATTCCCGCCAAATCTCCAGTTCTGTTACGCGAGCAACTGGTGCGGGATGCATCCGGAAAGGCTCGGCTCCTGTCGCAGGCCTACTACCGTGCTGACCGCTGCACAATCGCCGCAGACATCGATGCGGGCTCCCGGCGCGCCTGACCGTCTCGTCCCGCTGGCGCAGCTATCGGGCGCGCGGATCCTGTGTGCGGCGCGACCGCGTTTATACGACGCCTGTACGGCTGATCACCACCGGTTGTTGCGCGAAATCGCCGTGATCCCGGGCGGTGCGAGCCTGTCCATGTTTGTGCTGCGCCACGCACGAGTGTGGCGTAAAGAAACAGTTACCTCAGCGGGGCGTGCACGAAACACGCCTCATGAAAGGTGGTATCCGTGAGCAAGACACTCGAAGCCCCGATCGACCGCAGCACTGGCGCGCCACTGCTCGTAGTCGAAGACCTCACCGTGCGCTTTCACGGCAAGGAGCGCACTGTGACCGCCGTAGACGGCGTCAGCTTCAGTGTGCAGCCAGGCGAGCGCGTCGCGATCGTTGGCGAATCCGGTTCGGGTAAGTCCACTCTCGGTCTCGCTATCGGAGGGTTCCTTTCCGACGCGGATACAGAGGTCAGTACGAGTGCCCTCTCGCTCAACGGCAGGTCGATCGTCAACGGAGGAGCCACCGGCATTCCGCAGTCGACAGCGGGTCTCTCGATGATGTTCCAGGACGCCATGACGTCACTCGATGCCGTGTGGACGATCGGCAGCCAGATGAAAGCCGTGCTGACCCGCGGCAACAAGCTCTCCAAGGTGGAATTGCGCGAACAATCGGAATACTGGCTGGGAAGGGTAGGGCTGCATGACTTCTCCCGGGTTCTCAGCGCCCGCCCGTACGAACTTTCGGGGGGCATGCGACAGCGCGTGATGCTGGCGTTGGCCATCTGTCGCCAACCCTCGCTGCTCGTCGCAGATGAACCCACCAGTGCGCTGGATGCCACGCTGGCCCGCACAGGCATGGAGCTCATGGTGGAACTGGCCGATTCGTCAGGAGCTGCGCTGCTCGTGATCAGCCACGATATCCAGCTCTGCCAGGAATTCTCGGACACCACGATCGTCATGCACCGGGGCCGGATGGTCGACAAAGTCGCCTCGAGCCGCCTGGGTATCGATGCAACCGACTCATACACGAAGGGCCTCATGGAGTGCATTCCGACCCTCGCCGACTGGAACCGCGATGAGCTTCCGACCTTCGCGACGCTGGGAGAAGTCGCGTGATCGCCGCAGCCAGCCAGCCAGCAACGATTGTGGCCTCAGACGTAGTCAAGACTTTCGGCAGTGGCCGTAATCGACACCGCGCGCTGGACGGCGTGAGCCTCACCGTTTCCGCAGGAAAGTCGATCGGCATCGTTGGTGAGTCTGGCTCCGGCAAGTCGACTTTCGCCCGAATTCTCTGCGGCCTCGACATTCCATCTGGCGGGTCGGTGTCCATGACTGGCTTACCTGTCGAGCGGATCCTGGCGTACTCCAACCGTCGACGGATGCTGCGCAGCATTGTGCAGTTCGTCGCGCAGGACACGAACTCCTCATTCGACCCGCGCCTCCGAGTGATCGATGGACTGCGCACTCCGCTTCGAGTCATCCGGGGCATCACGGGCAAGGATGCTGAGACCCGTATCGAGGACTTGCTCATCACGCTCGAACTCGACCCGTCGCTCGCCAATCGCTTTCCCGACCAGCTCTCAGGGGGACAGCGCCAGCGAGTGGCGCTTGCCCGGTCCCTTGTGGTGCAGCCACGCATCCTCGTTTGCGATGAGGTTGTCTCGGCACTGGATGTGTCAGTGCAGGGCTCGGTGCTCAATGTGCTCAAGAAGTATGTGCGCGAGCATGACGCAGGGCTCGTCTTCGTTTCACACGGCCTGCCAGCCACGGCGTTTATTTCCGATGAGATCGTAGTAATGCACAACGGGCGGATCGTCGAACACGGAAGCACGCAGCAGGTCATCGAGCAGCCGAAGGATAACTACACTCGCACGCTGCTCGATGCGTATGTCGGCCCGGGAACTGCAGACCACGAGTCTCGATCGCGTGACCTTGAGCGTGCGTCGTGATGAAAAGTGTCTGGAGCAGGAATCGATGGTGGGTCACCCGCGTGCTGGCGATGCCAGTTCATCTTGCTGTTTTCGCAATCGCCACCTTCTTCCTGGTGCGACTCATTCCAGGGGACCCGGTCATCAGGGTTATCGGCGAGGAGCGACGCGATCAGATCACTCCTGAGCAGTACCTCGCAGTGCAAAAAGGGCTCGGCCTCGACGGCACGTTGATCGAGCAGTTCTTTCGCTATTTCGGCCGACTCTTCACCGGCAACCTCGGCACCTCCCTCACCGACGGTACGAGCGTCGCCACCGCTGTCGGCACGAGATTCCCCGCAACGGTCGAGTTGGCGTTGATGGGCGTAGGACTGGCGCTGGTGGTGGTGTTCGCGGCATCCATGCTGGCGACGCTGCGCCCCAAAAACCCCGTGTCAATAGTGATTCGTGGATACGCGAAGACTGCAGGGGCGATCCCCTCGTACATCCTCGCCGTCTTCGCCCTCTTCGTGTTTTACGCGAGCCTGCACATTTCGCCGGCACCGCTCGGGCGCCTGAAGAGCGGGATCCTGCCAGTGCATCCGATCACCAACATGCCGTTCCTCGACACGATTCTGAACGGGCGGTTCGATGCAACATTCGACATGGCGCAGCACCTTGTGCTGCCCGTGCTGGTTCTCGTGGTCGCCGATTCGGCAATCCTGCTCAAACTGCTGATGTCTGGGCTGGACGAAGCCGTGCACTCGCCCCAAACCAGATTCAGGATTGCCTCTGGTGCCAAGCGCAGCGCAGTCATTGCGAGCGTCTACCGTCGCGCTGCGCCCCCGGCGGTAGTCATGGGTGGCGCGCTATTCGGATCCATGCTCGGTGGCACGGTGCTCCTGGAGAATCTGTTCGGCTTTGCTGCCATGGGCGCTTATGCGGTGCAGGCCGTGAACAACGGTGACTTCGTCGTTCTGCAGGCCTTCCTGCTGCTCATGGCATTCATCTCGCTGACTGTCTATTTGGTGGTCGACCTGGTCAACATGACGCTCGACCCTCGCCGACGTCCCGGAGTGCAGGTGGAGGCCGCATGACAGTCGAACTCGAAGCCAGGAAGCGCCTGTCGCCGCCCGTACTCAGTGGCGTCGAGGAAATTCCCCGTGGCCGGCGATTCCAAACCAGATGGTTGCTGGGTCTCCCGTTCCTGCTGCTGATCCTCACCGCGTGCTTCGCACCTCTGATCACCAAGTACTCACCAACAGCGATCGTTGGGGCTCCGCGCCAGGCGCCAGGGGGCCAATTCATATTCGGCACAGACTCGACCGGCATGGATGTCTTCTCCCGGGTTATCGCCGGCACCCAGATCGACTTTTTCATAGCGCTCTCCGTGGTCACGCTATCCGCGGCCCTTGGCATCGTGCTCGGTCTCCTCGTGGGAATGACGGAGTCCAAGCGTTCGGTTGTCGGTATCGCTGGACGGGGAATCTCCCGCTTCATCGACCTCCTCGAGGCGGTGCCCGCCGTGCTCATCGTGCTTGCCCTGGTCGCTTTCTACGGAACGAGCATCCCGACAATGATCATCATCATGTCGGTGCTGCTCGCACCTATCCAGATGCGGCTCGTGCGAACCGAGGTGTTGCGCATCCGGTCAGAGGCCTACCTGGACGCCGGCCGGATGGCGGGCCTCAACGAGGTCGACCTGGTCATCAAGCACGTACTGCCGAACGCGCTTCGGCCGCTATTCGATAATGCGACGGTCATTTTCGCGAGTGCCATTCTGTTGCTTTCGGCTCTCGGGTTCCTCGGGGTCGGACTGCCGCCTCCCACACCGGAGTGGGGAGCCATGATCGCCCAGGGCGCGCCGGACATCATCGTTGGTCGATGGTGGGCTGCTGGAACCCCGGCGATCGCGGTCACCTTCTCAGTTGTCGCTGCAGTCTGCGCGGCAGCTCTGATACGCCGCAGACGCGGCTAGTTCCGGGCCGGCGGCCGGTCACCCCGCCGGAGATCACGTTCCATCGCAAGGCACCTCACATCACCTCGCGACAGTTTGTCGCGGGCAAAAATCCCGCACCCATAAGAGGAGACACCATGCAGATCCGATTCTTCACCGACCGGCCTCGGCCCGGAAGGACCGCGCTGGTCGCCGTCGCGGCAATCGCCGCAGCCAGCCTCGTGCTCACTGCCTGCTCGGGCACTTCCAGTGCTGTGAAAACCACAGCGGCGACCGACAACACTGCTCTTGTCGTTGCGTCAGCGCAGATCCCGACCGTCTTCACCAACGAGCAGACCGGCGGGCAGGGCTCATCGGACATCCTTGAGTACGCCATCAACACGCAGGCAGCGCCCGTGCAGGCGGTCGCAGTCAAGAACAAGACCACCAATCAGTTGGAGCTGTCGGCAACCGAGTTCACCGGCCTGCTGGCGGATAGCTGGAAGATCAGTGATGACGGTCTGACCTACACCTTCAAGCTGAAGCACGGCGTGAAGAGCGTGGCAGGCAATG
>JAODLU010000120.1 GCA_025464125.1 Microbacteriaceae bacterium
GAGGCGCCGCACGGCGAAGGAGCGCCGCAGCCCGATCTCCTGATTCGTTCAGCCGATCTTTTGTCAGCCGATCAGGGCTGGCGCCACTCGGATCAGGTTTCCCCACGGGTCATCGAAGCTGAGGGCGGCACCGTCGTCGCGGGTCTCTATGCCGTAATGCGACATCCGCTCGCCGAGGGCACCGATGTCGTCGGCACCGGGGACCAGGATGTCGACCCGCCCGAGCCCGAGAGTGCGCCCGCGGCGACCGGCTCCCGCGGTGTTCCAGGTGTTCATCGCCATGTGGTGGTGATAGCCACCGGCGCTCACGAAGAGGGCCTGCGCGCCGAGGTCGAAGGTGGTCTCGAAACCGAGCCGGTCGACGTAGAACTCGTGGGCGGTCTTCGTATCGCCTACGGCCAGGTGCACGTGGCCGACGCTCGCTCCACCGATGACAGGCTCCGCAACCGACTGCTCGGTGAGGTGCTCCTGCAAAAAGGCGTTCGGGTCGAGGTAGAGCGTGTTCATCTCGACGCTGCCGTGGGTCCAGCTCCAGGCGCTGCGCTCACGGTCCCAGTAGAGCTCGACGCCGTTGCCCTCTGGGTCGTTGAAGTAGAAGGCCTGGCTCACCAGGTGATCTGAGCTGCCGGTGAAGCTGCCGGGCGCGTGGGTGGCGACGGAATAGACCGCCGCCGCGAGCGCGGCCTGGGTGTCGAAGATGATCGCGGTGTGGAACAGGCCGGCGTCCCTGGGGCTGGCGTGCACGAGCTCTGGCGCTGCCTGCAGGATTATTACCGGCTTGCCGGCGCGACCGAGGGTGGTTGTGCCTGCAGTCTGGGACAGCACCTGCAACGCCACTGCCTCGCGGTAATACGCGGTCATGGCGTCGAGGTCGGCGACGAGCAGGGTCACCGCGCCCATGTGGGTGTCGGCGGCGAGGAGATCCTGTGTAGCGGTCATAGTCATCACAACTTACTTGTTTCATCAAGTATTCCACGAGTGCGCTCGTCACGGGCGCGGGCCGGCGGGGCGCGGGAAGCGGGTGCGGCGACGTCAGTGCCCTGAGGCAGACTGTCGGCATGAACGCATGGCTCGGAGTGGTCTCCCGCGCGCACGTGCAGCGCGGTGTGTCGCTGGGCATCGCCCGCGTCAATCACGGCAAACGCGCGGGTCTCGCACACCTCGAGCCCGGTGACTGGTTCGTCTACTACTCGCCAAAGATGGGCTACCCCGACGGCGAGCCGCTGAAGGCTTTCACCGCGATCGGGGTTGTGGCTGACTCCGAGATCGTCCAGGTCGAGGAAGGCGACTTCAGGCCGTTCCAGCGCGCGATCGACTACGAACTCGCCGCCAAGGAGGTACCGATCGCCGACTTTGGCGGATCGCTCGACTTCACCGCTGGCGCTAACTGGGGTTACCAGCTGAGACGCGGCATCGTGCCCCTGAGTGACCACGACATCAAGGCGATCCGCGCTGCGATGACCGCCTCGAAGCGGCTTGCGCGCACGAGGCCAGGCAGGGCTGGACTGCGAAGCAGTTCAGCCCAGCACCTTCGCGTAGCAAAGCGAGATCTCAGAGTCCGCGTAATACCCGAATGCGGGGATGCGGGCGTAGCCCTCACGCTCGTAAAAGCGCACTGCGTCTGGTTGGCGGTCGCCGGTCTCCAGCAGCAGCCGGGTCCAGCCGCGCCGACGGGCATCGGACTCGAGCGCGGTCAGGATGGCCGTCGAGACGCCGGTGCCGCGGTGATCGCGCGCGACGAACATGCGCTTCACCTCACCCTCACCGTCGCCCAGTTGCCGAAGGCCCCCGCAGCCGAGCGCCTGCCCGTCGTCGTCGAATGCCACGAAAAACACGGTGATGTCGTCAGCCGTTGGCGCCGGGCCGGGCTCGGAATCCGGTGTGCCGTAGCGTTCCTCGATCTCGACGCGCTGGGCAGCGCGCAGTGCGGCGCCGGCCTCGTCGGTCCAGTCGACAGCGCGCACGATCATTCGCCGGTGAGCCTTTGGATCAATTCCAGGTAGCGGGCGGTGGCCTGCTCGACGATCGCGGGTGGCAGCGCGGGTGGCGTTCCGGTCTTGTCCCAGTGGGCGCTGAGCCAGTTGCGCACGATCTGCTTGTCGAAACTCGCCAGTCGCCCAGGGCCTCCGGCTTCATACGTCGTGGCGTCCCAGTAGCGCGAGCTGTCGCTGGTGAGAACCTCGTCGGCCAGCGCGATCACCCCGGTCTCGCCGTTGCGCCCGAACTCGAACTTCGTGTCAGCGAGAATCACCCCGCGCGACTCGGCGATGGTCGACGCCCTGCCGAAGATGCTGAGGCTCAGCGACCGGAGCGCCTCGGCATCCGCTGCGCCGATGAGTTCGACCGTGCGCTCGAAGGTGATGTTCTCGTCGTGCTGGCCGAGGGGTGCCTTCCAGGCCGGCGTGTAGATGGGCTCTGGCAGCCTGTCGCCGTCGGAGAGCCCGGCAGGCAGTTGGATGCCGCAGACCGCCTGTGTCTCGACGTACTCGAGGTAGCCCGACCCCGACAGGTATCCGCGCACCACACACTCGATGGGGAACATGTCGAGGGTGCGGGCGAGCATCGCACGCCCGGCGACCTCTGGCGGGACCGGCACGTGCCCCGGCGCAAGCAGGTGGTTCGGCACGTCGTCGAGCTGGTCGAACCACCAGAGGCTCAGGGTGGTCAGCAGCTCACCTTTGCCTGGGATGCCCGGCGAAAGCACATGGTCGAACGCACTCACACGGTCGCTGGCCACCATCAGCACACGTTCCGCGTACTCGATGCCGGGCAGCCCCTCTTCGATGTAGAGGTCGCGCACTTTGCCCGAGTAGACGTGCTGCCAGCCCTGCATCTGCTGGGTCGTCATTCGCTGACCCTCGCCGCGATATCGGTGCGGTACTGGCCGCCCTCCAGCCGGATGGACTCCAGCGCCGCGTATGCGCGAGCGCGAGCCTCGGCAAAGTCGCCTCCGGTGGCCACGACGCTGAGCACCCGCCCGCCGGTGGCGAGCAGCTCGGCACCCGAGCGAGCGGTTGCCGCGTGGGCGATCGTGACGCCAGGCGTTTGGAGCGCTGCCTCGAGCCCGGAGATCTGCCTGCCGGTGACCGGTGCCTGCGGGTACCCCTCGCTCGCGAGCACAACCGTGACGGCCACGTCGTTCGAGAATTCGGGACGGGGTACTCCGGCAAGTTCGCCGGATGCCGCGGCCAGCAGCAAACCGGCAAGGGGGGTTACGAGTCTCGGCAACACCACCTGGGTCTCCGGATCGCCGAACCTGGCGTTGAACTCGATCACCCGGATGCCCGAACTGGTGATGATCAGCCCGCAGTACAGCAGTCCGATGAACGGGGTCTGCTCGAGGGCGAGCTGGCGCACCGTGGGAATGGCGATGGTCTCGATGACTTCATCCACAAATCCGTCGGCCAGCCATGGGAGCGGTGAGTACGCGCCCATGCCGCCAGTGTTCGGGCCTTCATCGCCGTCGGCCAGCCGCTTGTAGTCCTGTGCTGGAGACAACGGCAGCACCGTGTGGCCATCGCTCAGGAAGAAGAGCGACACCTCCTGGCCGTCGAGGAACTCCTCGACCAGCACGCTGCCGTGACTGAGCCAGAACTCGGCGTGAGCGATGGCCTCCGCGCGGTCAGGCGTTACAAGCACGCCCTTGCCAGCGGCGAGACCGTCAGCCTTGACCACATACGGTGCGCCGTATTCGTCGATGGCGTCAACAGCGTCTTCGAGGGAGCCTGCCCGCGTTGCGCGCCCGGTGGGCACGCCCGCCTCCTCCATGATGCGCTTGGCGAAAGTCTTGCTGCCCTCGAGCTGCGCGGCAGCTTTGCCCGGGCCGAAAGTGGCGATGCCGCGCTGGCGAAGCGCATCGGCAACGCCGGCAACCAGGGGCGCCTCCGGCCCGATGATGACCAGCTCGATGTCATTGTCGAGAGCGAAGGCTGCGACCACCTGCGGGTTCGTCGGGTCCAGTGCGATAACAGGCACAGCGGTGGCGATTCCCGCGTTGCCCGGTGCAGCGGTGATCTCGTGGGCGGCAGATCCGTCATCCGCAGTTTCGCGGAGCAGTGCAGTGACAATCGCGTGCTCGCGGGCACCGGAACCGAGGACGAGAATTCTCACCCGGTAAGCGTACCGGGGCGGCCACATGTTGGCAGAAGCGGCGGCTCCCAGGGTGCGCGAACCTCACGGCGCACTGGCGGTGAAAGACTGGGCGAATGGCTAAACCGAGGATCGCGGCAACTGACGGCGCCGAGGCAGTTCGCCGTGCCCTCGCGACAGTCGCAGGACGCGACACCGAGGCGACGGCCGTGCGCTACCTGCTGCAACTGCTGGCAGAGGGGGCGCCCGGCAACTCCGTGGAGGTGCGCGTGCCGCCCTTCGGCGCGGTGCAATGCATCGAGGGCCCTGGCCACACGAGAGGCACCCCACCGAACGTTGTCGAGATGGACGCGCTCACCTGGCTGGCAATCGCCACAGGGGGCGACACCTGGGATGCCACTGTGGCACGCGGCAAGATCTCTGCGTCTGGTTCGCGCGCTCACCTCGGTGCTCACCTGCCGCTGAGCTGGGACCCTGATGAGGCTGGAGAATAGGACCATGAGCGACGACCAGCAACTCCAGCCGACAGAGGCAACCTCCACTACCGAGGTGACCCTGCGGCGTGCGCCGAAGTATCCGGTCTTTCTTGTGCTCGGCGCGCTGGCCGGGGCGCTCGGCACGCTGGTTCTTACCGCATCGTTCCCCGTCGACCCTGCAGTCGGGTTCGCGGCGCTGTACGGCTACTTCGTGCTGTTCGGCATCCCCATCGGGGTGGTGCTCGGCGCGCTCGTCGCGATCATCCTCGACCGCGTCTCGGTGCACAGGGCGAAGCGCATGGCGGCCGAGCTCACAACAGTCGACCCGTTGCCGTACGAAGACGAAGACGAACTCAAAGACTGATCACCGATCGCAGCCCTGCACATCGCAGACCTACACAGCGCAGAGCCTTCGAAATCAGGGCGCAGAAAAGGCCCGCAGCATCAATGCCTGCGGGCCTTTTCTGGCTTGCCTGGGTTAGCTGGCCTGCTGGAGTTAGACGGTCGCGCGTGAGCCGTTGCGACGGATAACCATCAGAACGACGACGAGCGCGAGGCCGAGGGCGAGGATTCCGCCACCGAACCACACGAATGACGTGGGGTTGATTCCGGTCGATGCCAGGTCAGCTGGAGCGATCGTCGCGGTGACCGCGATCGAGTTGGTGAACCCGGTGCCGGTTGCCGTGACGGTGTAAACGCCGCTGACCGGGAACACTGCGTTGATGGTTGCGGTGCCGTTGACCACGGTCTTCGAGATGGAGGCCGAGAGGATCGCTTCGCCAGGGCCGGTGACGGTGAAGTCAACGCTGGTGACGCCCGCCGGGATGTTCTCCTCGACGTAGGTGCCGCTTCCGCCGGTGCTGACTGCGTTCGGGCCGCTGATCTCGCCGTAGGCGTTGGCAGCAGTCGCCGGAATAAGGACGGCGGCGAGAGCAATAGCTGCCGCAACGAAGATTTTCTTCATTTGCAATGGACCCTTCGGTAAAGGAAAGAATGTGACGTTTAGTTCGGAACGTGATTGAGCCCGTGGCTGACGCGCCCCTAAAAAAAGATGCCCCTGTGTTCCCTACCGTATTGGGCGCGAGCGCATTGGGACAACCGGGAATGTAAACGTTACGTAAACTCTACTTTTATCCTCTTGTCTTCACAGCAAGAATTCCATCCGCTCGGTTCGGAGCGTTGGTCGGCAGAGCCGGGCAGGGGAGGATGTTGTCGACCGAGGTCGGCGTCGCGAACGCTGTCGGCGTGTGCTGCAAGGAGACGGCGAGCGGCGAATGTGGCGGACCGAGCACGTAGAACGAAAGAACCGAACGCTTTCCAGGGTCGAGTGTGGCAGTGAGTCCGGCAACCGAGTTCTTGCCCTCCTTCGCCGCGATGTACAACGTCGAAGTGCCGTCGATCCTCGCGTCGTAGATGGTGCTGCCCGGAGGCGCGTAAAGATATGTCGTCGTGCGGATCTGGCCCTTATCCACGTCGAGTCCGTAGCGCGTGCCAGTCACGTAGGAGGGCAGGCTGGTTGCTGCGTCGAGCGGCGCTGTCGAGCGCAGTTCGACGCGCACCTCGTAGTACGGCCGGTCATCGTTTCGGCACTCGACCGAGCCAACCGCGATGGAGGACTTCAGGTACCAGTCCATCTTCGCCTCGGTGTTGTCGTCGAAGTACACGCCGATCCCGGTGGAACGCGAAGTGGACGTGATCGACGGACCGCTCAGGCTCCCTCCGGCGATGATGGCCTGCTCATCCGGATGATTGCTCCAGACGAGGATTCGCCGTTCGCCTCCAGCCTTGGCGAGAGCAGCGATCATCTCCTTGGGCTTGAGCCCGCCGGCTGTCACCTTGTTGAAGACGCGTGCTGCAGCCGCCGCGAAGAACGCATCCTGCTCGGCGGGCTTCGGGAAGGTCACATACGAGTCGCTGAGCAGGGTCTGCACCACGTTGTCTGAAGTCAGCCTGATTCCGCCGACATCGATCGCGCCTGTCGCCTTGAGCAGGTACGACAGCGCCACCGGGTCCACCGAGATCACACCGTCGACGGGACCATACTGGTCGCTCCAGCGAGCCTCTGCCAGCGCGCCGGTCCTGGCGAAGTCGGGCGTGACGGTCGCGTCGAGCAGGTACTTGCCGAGGTTTTCGCCGAACAGCACCTTCTCGTCGTTGCTGATCGGCAGGGACTCGGATCGCTGGCCGAACGCTGCGGCAGTGCTCTGCTGGCCGAGCGAGAGCTTGCCACCTTCCGCGCGGATGACGGCAAGCGCGCCAGGGATGCCTCCGGATGCCCTGAGCTCCGCGTTGTTCTGCACGAGAAGCAGGTACTGCCTCGGGCCATCACTGCCGAGCATCCCCGGGAGAATTTTCGCCGCATCGGAGACTCCGGACACAAGGGTGGCAGTGTCGTCGACCATTCCGATGAGCTGGTCGACAGCCTCGCCGATCTGGGGGATGGCGCCAGCGGTGTTGATCTTGTCTGCCGAGGTCTTCGCGCGCTCCATGGCGGCCGAAGCTTTGGCCAACTGGGGCCTGGCAGCGATGATCGGCTGCACGTCGAGCACGCCGCTCTTCGGCACGAATGCGGCGAGGTTCAACTGGTCCGACAGGTCGGCGAGAGGCGGCAGCGCGTCATCTGCAATGCCGTCGATGACTTCTGCCGCCTGCCTGAAGGCCGTAAGGTTCTGCCCGAGCCACGGCACCACTTCGACCGACCGCCAGACGGGATCGCCCGTGAGGGATGCGGCGCTGTGAGCCTCGTGCTGGATCTGCGCCAGATCGGCCTTCGCCTTCCTGGAGTCACCGTCGAGGATGGCCTGCTGCGCGTGTTTCACCAGCGGAGCTGCAGTTTCCAGAGCGTCGCGAGCCATCAGCCCGCGAACGCTTACCCAGAGGGCGACCGCGATCAGCACGACGACGACTGCGCCGACTATCCACCAGAGCAGAGGCCGCCTGCTTCGTGCGCCATCGCGTCGATCGGTCATTCGTTCACCTTCGTTTTCGGCGTGCTGGGTTTGGGTGCTGGGCTCTAGTTTGCCCGAAGGCAAGTGGTGAGCCGACGGGGCTATCCGGCGGCTGCCAACCGCCGGATCGAGTCGAAGATGACAGCAATTGCCGTCGAGATCTGCGTCGCGGACTGCTCGTACACCGCAAGTGGGCGTCGGTAGGGGTCGATGACGTCGTCAGCGTCAACGCCAGCCGGAGGCGGTACGAAACCGCGATGCATTGCGACTGCATCGACGAGGCGCGCGAGCTCGGCCTTGGCAGGCTCGGTCGAGTCCAGGTGAAAATCGTCGCCGCGGGAGAGGTCGTCGATCAGCCTGGCGAACTCCAGGAGCGTGAACGTCACCCGGCTGGTCTTCGGCTTCATGGTGACGCTCTCGCGGCGGTGCACTCGCGTCATGGCGAGCACGAGGCCGACGGACTCGAGATCGGCAACCTCGAGTTGCCGCGCTGCGTGCCCATCAGGGTCGCCGCCAGCAGCCCTCGTGAGTTCTGCTGCTTCGGCCGGCATCGGATCGCCAACCAGCGCGGCCGTGCCGGCACTGGTGACCAGGATGCCGTCTCCCGGCTTCCAGCCCGGCCACCCGTCGGCTGCCAGTTCAGCGAATTTCGCTGCAAGGAGCCTTTCGGCCATGGGTGAACGGCAGACATTGCCTGTGCACACGGTCATCACCGCGAAGGGCTCGACCACGTTCACGCCCGCGAGGTCGCCTCGGCGCTCGCCGTCCCTTCGGCGCCGTAGGTGCGGCCGTGGCCATAGCCGTAACGGCCGTAACCGTAGGCCTCTGGCCCCCTGGTGGGAAGCATGGTCAGCACGATTCCGCTGAGCCTGGCGTTCACGTTCTGCAGGGTCGCGATCGCGGCATCCAGTTCAGCACGCCGGCTTCGCCCTGCGGCCACGACGAGGAGAGCACCCCGCGACTGCTTCGCGAGCAGCGCGCCGTCGGTCACCGGCAACAGTGGCGGGGCGTCGATGATGACCATGTCGAAAGCCCGCTCGACCTGGCGCAGCAGTTCAGCCATGGCATGCGACCCGAGAAGCTCGCTGGGGTTCGGCGGCACAGCTCCAGCCGGCAGGACCACCAGGTTCTGGGTACCCCACGGCTGAAGTACGTCTTCCAGGCGGGCACGACCGATGAGAACGTCGGTGAGCCCGACAGCACCTTCGAGCCCCATGTACTCGGCAAGCTTCGGCTGGCGCAGGTCTGCGTCGATGACGAGCACGCGAGTGTTCGACTGCGCCACGGCGATCGCGAGGTTTGCTGCAGTGGTCGACTTGCCCTCGCTCTCGAGGGACGAGGTGACCACGAAGCTTCGCGGGCCACCTTCAACGTCGAGGAACTGGAGGTTGGTGCGCAACGTGCGGAAGGCCTCGGCGCGGGGACTGTTCGGTTCGGCCTGCACTATCAGTGGGCGCTTCGCTGCGGTCTTATCGAACGCTATGCCACCGAGGATCGGTGCGTCGGTGAGCAGCTTGACGTCACGCTCGCTGCGGATTCGAGTGTCGAGCACCTCGATCAACACTGCGGTCAGGAGCCCGAGCAGCACGCCGACCAGCAGCCCGAGAACCAGGTTGAGGCGGGTGTTCGGAGCCACAGGCTCGATCGGCACAGTGGCGGACTGGAGCACCGAGACAGTGATCGGAGACTCGTCACCATTGGACGGCCTTGAGATCTCCGCAATCTGCTCGCGAGCTTCGGCAGTGATGGCATTGGCCAGGTCGGCAGCCTGCTGCGGGTCTGGGCGGGTCACGGAGATCTCGATGTTGACGGTGTCTAGAGGAGCGGAGGCCGTGACATCCAGCGCCAGTTCTTCGACGGTCTCGTGCAGACCGATCTGTGAGATAACCGGCTTGAGCACGCGTTCGCTGGTGATCACCTCGCTGTAGGACTTCACCTGCTGCTGTACGAAGCTGCTGCCCTGGGCAAGCTCGCCAGCTGCGCCGGAGTTCTGCACGGATACGTAGACCTTCGTAGTCGCCTCGTAGGTCGGGGTCGTCAGAATGGACACGACGGCCGCCCCGGTGACACAGGCAAGCGTAAGGATTGCTATGAGCATCCAGCGCTTGCGAAGTACGCGGAGGTAGTCTCTCAGTTCCACTCAATTGCTCCCGGATCGTGGTGCTCACAGCATGACACACGAGACAGTGTGCTCACGGGCGACCCATGCCGATGTAGGTCCAGCCGGCTGCCCTCCATGACACTGCGTCAAGCACATTCCGGCCATCGATGATGGTTCTCGTACGCACTAGCGCGCCCACCTCGATCGGATCCAGCGCGACGAAATCCGCCCACTCTGTGGCGAGCACCACGACATCCGCGTCTCGAATGGCCTCGAGCGGGTCGTCACTGAAGCCGAGCTGGGGATGCAGTCTCCTCGCGTTGGCGATCGCTGCCGGGTCAGTCGCCACGACATTCGCGCCGAGGCCGCGCAGGTTCACCGCGATGTCGAGCGCAGGTGAATCCCGCACGTCATCCGAATTCGGTTTGAAGGCCAGCCCGAGAACTGCGACCTTCTTCTGGAAGGGTTCCCCATTCAGCGCGTCGACGACGATCTGCACCATCCGGTCGCGCTGGCGGAGGTTGATGGCATCGACTTCCTTCAGGAAGGCGACTGACTCGCCCCGGCCGAGTTCTTCCGCCCTCGCGATGAAGCCCCGGATGTCCTTCGGCAGGCAGCCACCTCCGAAACCGATGCCGGCGTTCAGGAAACGACGACCGATCCGCGCATCGAATCCGAGCGCGTCAGCGAGCTTGGAGACATCCGCGCCTGTCACCTCTGCGATCTCAGCCATGGCATTGATGAACGAGATCTTGGTTGCGAGAAAGGCGTTTGCCGAAACCTTCACCAGTTCGGCCGTGGCGTAATCGGCAACGACGACCGGCGTTCCGCTGGCCACCGCCGAGGCGTAGACCTCGTCCAGCAGCTGGCGCACCATTTCTCCCGCATCGCCGTCGGGTACGCCATAGACCAGCCGGTCGGGCGCGATGGTGTCTTTGACCGCGAAACCCTCGCGAAGAAACTCGGGATTCCAGGCGAGCTGGGCACCGGAATGCTCGGCCACCCTCTTTGCAAGTCGCGCGGCAGTACCGACGGGCACAGTGGACTTGCCGACCACCAGGTCCCCATCGGAAAGGTGAGGGAGCAGGCCATCGATCGCGCCATCGACGTAGGTCATGTCAGCTGCATTCTCGCCTTTGCGCTGCGGCGTTCCTACAGCTACGAAGTGCACGGCGCTCCCGCGCACGGCCGCCAGGTCAGTGCTGAATCGCAGGCGCCCGCTGGCGAGTGACGAGGTCAGGGTCTCCGGCAGCCCGGGTTCGAAGAACGGAGCCTCCCCGCGTGCCAGCGACTCGATTCGATTCGCGTCGACATCTATGCCGATGACGTCGTGCCCGAGCTGGGCCATGCATGCGGCATGTACCGCCCCGAGGTAGCCACAGCCGATGACGGATATTTTCATTGACGGTTCCTACTTTTCTGGGAGGGTCGCCCGCTGTGCGCGGTCCGCGGCCGTGAGCGCCGTTGTCGGCTGCGGGAAACCGAACCGTGTACTGGTGGCGATCAGGTAGACGGCGAGGGGGAGGGAGGGCAGCAGGTGGCGAAGCGCTGAGCCGTAATCCGGCTCGAACAGGCTCTGCGTGATGACGAAGGCGATCAGCCAGGCGATCGCCTTGTCCTGGCCGGTGATCGGCAACCCCGGCGCCGCACGACGCTGCTTTATCCGGTCGCTGGCGACGAAGGCCAGGGTGACCCACATGACGGCCAGCGCGACGGCGGAGATCGCGTGCACGGCAGACCCGGCCAAGAGCAGGGGGATCGGAATGAAGAGAGTGATGGTTGTGAGAATCAGGTTGAGAAGGTCACGTGGCACGCCAGTGATCGGTAAGAGGTCCGAGCTTCTCGATGTGATGAAATCGGTGATCATCGTCGCGCGGTCTATGTCGTGGGGATCGTCATTCAACGCTGTCCTGTATGCGGTCGCCGGCAAGCCGAGCACAACGTTGAAGACGATGACCAGCGCGATGAGAGCGAGCAGCGCGACACCGATGAACCGCCGCCGCGACGTGATCCAGCGGGACATGATGCGGAACCCGAGGTAGAGCGCGAGGATCAGGAACCAATAGCTGCGCACGAAACTCGCGTACGCCACGATCATCGCGATGGCGGTGATCTCGAGGGCGACAGAGCGGCGACGGAGCGCCAGCAGGAAGACGAAGATGATCGGGAGGTTCCAGAACTCCTTGGTGTATTTGCCGAGGTAGATACCAGCCACGAGAACCGTTCCCGAAGCTGCGAACACAGTGGGCCAGCTCCAGCCATCCCTCAGCCTCGGGAGCGCCACGAATACGCAGGCGACCGCCATGCTCACCGCGAGGATTGCGACAAGAACCGGTGCGTTACCGAGTCCGGCCCAGCGGTAGAGCAGGGCGGTGACGCCATAGGAGTTGGCGTGGCCCTGGTACTGGAAGCTGGCGATGTTGCGCTGGATGACCGGATCGTCCAGCAGAAACTTGGCTGGCAGGATCGCGTTGGCCTGCAGGGCGATCGTGTACGACACCGCAATCGAAATCAGAAAGACGGTCAGTTCCAGAGGCCCCCGTTGGTAGCCGGCTCGCCTCATCCGCCTCACCACCCGTTCTGCACCCCAGCGGGACTGACTTTGGTTTAGCTTATGCGGTCGGTGTTGTCTGGCCTGTGCCGATCGACCCCTACCCTTGTCTTGTCCGATGGAATTGGGAGGTCGCCGTGCCAGGCTCGCGAGCGCCCGCCATTCACATCGTGCTGGCCGCTGACTACGGCAATATCGGCGATGCCCTGATCTACCGCGAGGCGCTTGGCTGGTTTCGCGGGCTCGGTGTCATCCACGCGAACCTCGGGCGTGCACCCGAGCAGTGGATAGATCAACTCGGGCTCGACCGCTCGACGGATGTCCTCTACCGATCCGGAGGCAGTGCTGGGCGCCTCGGTCGACTGGCCAACAATGCGAAGTGGTTCGGCAGGCTCTTCTCGAGCCGACGCAACGTACTCGTGTTCGATTGTGGAGAGACCGCTCTCCGCCTCGGCAAGCTGCCGAAAGAGTCGGTTTTGCTGGTCATCGTCGCTCTGGCACGCCTTCGCGGAATCACTGTAGTGCGCCCCCCGCATGCTGTTCGCGCGGCTCCATCGCCAGTCACCCTGGCCGTCTACCGGCTGGCCTGCCGCATCTCGAACGCCGTCTACTTTCGAGATGAAACGAGCGTCGCTGCCGTTGGATTCGGAACGGTAACCCCCGACCTGGGATTCGGGGTGGAACCTGTGCCCGGACTCCCCTGGGCGCAGCGCAGCACGCTCGCCATCAGCCTGCGGGGCCACACTCCATATCCCGGCGAGCAATGGCAGGCTGCAGTGCGGGACTTCGCCGAGCGCAGGGGCTGGAGCATCGAGGTGTTCGCGCAGGTCTCCTATGACATCGAGCGCAGTGCGGCACTCGCTTCAGACCTTGGCGGCACGATGGTGGCGTGGCTCGAAGACCAGGTGCAGCAGGAGCACAGGGTGCGCGAGCTGTACCTGCGATCTGCGCTTGTGCTGAGCGATCGGATGCACGTGCTCGTGTACTCGACGGTGTGCGGCGCCATACCTGTGGAGCTCGTGGCGAGCCCGACCAAAAAGATCAGCGGCAGCTTCCATGCGGCGGGGCTCGACCGCGTCTCCCATGACGCCGCCGGTCAGTCGCGCGCGGAACTGGTCGCCTGCCTGGATGAAGTCGTGGCTGCGGCATCCGGCAACGCGGAGGCTTTGGTGACCGCAAGAGCGCGCATCAGGTCCGCGCGGACTGCGGTTGCGGAACTGATTGCGCCAGTCAATAAGAGTCTTAGCTTTCGATGAAGCCCGGCACCGGTGGCTCGATGTTACCGGTGTGCGCCGGCACCACCTCCCCCAGCTCGATCGTGCGATCCCACTCGCGGGTGATGGCGAAGAACACCCCGATGTTCAGCAGGTAGCCGGCGGTCCACAGCGCCGCAGCCGTGAGGCAGGTGAGGATGATGTCACCGGTGATGGTTCCGACCACGATCGTGGCTACGGTGACCGCCACGAAGCGGCCGACCTGCTGCCAGAGCAGGGCCCCCTCCTTGCCGAGCATGACGAAGACCGGGGTCACTGAAGACACCGTCACCTGTAGGCAGAGCGGCAGGGCCAGACAGGCCATGATCGTGCCAGCGAGCTGCCAGTTCTCGCCGAGGATCGGCACCGCGAGGATGGGGCCGAGGATTGCCAGGGCCGCGCCGGCAAGCACTGAGACGACCAGTAGTTTGCTCGTCACCGCCCACATCGCCGCCGTCAGGCCCCGTGTGCCGTCTCGGATGATGGGTGCGGCCCTTGCCGACAGCAGCTGGCTCAGGGACTGGCCAAGGAACACGGTCGGCGTGCCGCTGATTCGCTGGGCCACTCCAAGTTGCCCGGCGGCAAAGTGCCCGAACAGCGCGGAGCCTGTGACGAGCAGCGCCTGCATCGAACCGTTGGCTATCACCCCGGACGCGACAGCCTTCAGTGACCGGCCGAAGGAGAACGACTGGTCAGGGGTGCCGTTGCCGCCATCGTCGTCCACTTCGGCACGGCCGCGCGTGAGGGCGATCGCGACGAGCCTGCCGACGAGCAGTGAGAGTGACAGGGCGATGGATACGGGCCAGAAGAAAGCCGCTGCAAGCTGCAGCAGGGCCGCGATGACGCCAGAAAGAGCGTTGCGCCATGCCAGCCGACCAATTGCGCCACGGCGGATCAACAGGGCGTTGTCGAGGGACATCCAGCCGTAGGCGAGAAGAATCGCGGCGCCACCGAAGACCACCTCCGGCGCGAAGAGATGCGTCACCATCGCGTCGAAGAGACCGGCCAATGCGAGAAGCGCTGACAGGCCTATGCAGACGAGGTAGCCGAGATTCACCCTCCTGATGGCGAGGGCTCCACTCCGAGTGCTCGGGATGACGAACTCGAGGCGAAGCGTTGCGATCGGCTGCAGGATCAGCGCGATCGCCGTGGCGATCTGGAAAGTACCAACGGCAGAGACATCGACCATCCTGGTGAGCACCGGTACGACCGCGACGAGAGCGCCCTGGCCGATTATCTGGCCGAGGATGAGATTCCTGCCGCCCGCCCTGCGCATGCGCCTATCCCCTGGCAACCGGGTCATGCGATATCGCGAGTGCCCGGATGGCGGCGGCGAGCTGTGGTGCTGCACTCTCCCAGCGCAGGGTCGGTGCCGCCTCGCGTGCGCGCACTGCCAGGCTTTCGCGCAGGCCGGCATCGGCATGGATGCTGGCTACCGCTTTGGCCAGGTCCGCAGGATGCTCGGCTGACGCCAGCAGTCCGAATCCAGCGGCGAGCATCGCCACCTGGGCCGGGATGTCTGTCGCAACGACCGGAACTCCGGCCGCAACGCTCTCGAGAATCTTGAACGGAACTGTCACCTCTGACATGGATCCCGCGTTCGACTTCGTGCAGAGGGTGCAGATCGCCCCGGCCGCATACGCGGCAACCTCCGCAGGCTCCAGCGGCCCGAGCCACTGCAGGGAGTCGCCCTGCGCCTGCTCAACCGCCGCCTGTTTTACGCCGCCGCCGATCACGATGAGCTTCAGTCCGGCTGGCCACTCGCTCGACGCGTGGGCCTCAAGCATGTAGTCGATGCCCTGCCACGGGGCCAGCGAGCCGAAGTACAGCACATACTCGCCGAGACCTTCGCGTGGAG
>JAODLU010000125.1 GCA_025464125.1 Microbacteriaceae bacterium
GCAGCTGCCATCGACGCCCTGTTCACATCCTCAGTGGTGAATATCGACAACAAGGACCAGCTCGTCGCAGCAACCGGCACCAGCGGTTCGTACTACGGGGTGATCCAGGCGCTGACACTGTCACCGACGCTCGACCCCGTGCCGGTCGCGAAAGCTTTGGCGACGAGGCTTGTCGCGTCTGGCTGGTTCCAGCTGGACGCGAAAGATGTCTCGGGCGTGCACGTCATCACGCTGTCGAGTGGGTCCCTCGCGCGTACATCCTGGTTTTTGACGCTCAGCGGCGACCCGAGGGTTGTCGGCCAGCCGGTGATCGCGATCTCCCTGGCGAGCCCCGACATCGTCTGACCTGCCGCCGGAGGATCCGGCGAGGGTGCGCCGGCGAGCGTGCGGGCTCTGCTTGCCGAACGGGCATCCGACCTGTAATGTTTTTATTACAGGTGCAAGAAAGGCAATCATGAACGCGGTGGAGCTCAGCGGCAAACTCGCCGCTATTGCGAGCCCCCACCGCATGCGCATCATCGCCATGCTGCAAGGAGAGCCGCTGCACGTCAGTGAACTCGCCAGGCGCATGGAGATGTCTCGCGCACTGCTCTACATGCACCTCAGCAAGCTCGAAGACGCAGGTTTCGTCACCGGCCACCTCGAGTTGTCTGATGACGGCAAGGCCCTGAAATTGTTCGAGGTCTTGCCTTTCGTACTGAATATCGACCCAGCGATGATCGTGAATGCGATCAGCCAACAGGAAAGTGAGTAGAACAATGGACATTCCCTGGTACGCATACCTTGGCGGGATCGCCGTCATCGCCTGGGCGGCGATGCTGATCATCGGCACAGTCGGATGGGCCAGGAAGAAGAGCGGCGACAGCGGGGTCGAGGCGGCGCTCACGCGAAACGCCCAAGTGAACTCCGCGGTCCTCGCGAAGCTCGATTCGATCGACTCCAGGCTCACCGCGGTCGAGAAGACGCTCACCGACATCCCCTCCTGACTCCGGGGCCGCTTAGGCTGGACACATGAAGGTTCTGGCAGCGATGAGTGGTGGGGTGGATTCCGCCGTCGCCGCTGCGCGAGCGGTCGAGGCAGGCCACGATGTGGTGGGCGTGCACCTGGCGCTCAGCCGCATGCCTGGCACCCTTCGCACCGGCAGCAGGGGGTGCTGCACCATTGAGGATTCGATGGATGCCCAGCGAGCTGCCAACATCATCGGAATCCCGTATTACGTCTGGGACTTCTCGGAGCGCTTCAAGCTCGACGTCGTCGACGACTTCATCGCGGAATATGCGGCTGGCCGCACACCGAACCCGTGCATGCGCTGCAACGAGCGCATCAAGTTCGCTGCCCTGCTCGAGAAGGCCCTCGACCTCGGCTTTGATGCGGTGGCCACCGGCCACTACGCGACTGTGCTCACTGACGAGCACGGCAACAAAGAGCTGCACAGGGCAGCGGCATGGGCCAAAGACCAGTCATACGTGCTGGGTGTGCTCACCGCAGAGCAGCTGGCCCATTCGATGTTTCCTCTCGGCGCGACGCCATCCAAGGCCGAGGTGCGCGCAGAGGCTGCGGCCCGCGGGTTCAGCGTCGCCAACAAGCCTGACTCGCACGACATCTGCTTCATTCCCGACGGTGACACCCGAGGCTGGCTCGCGGAGCGGGTGGATGCCTCTCCCGGAACCATCCTCGAGCGTGACGGCTCGGTCGTCGGCACCCACGAGGGTGCCGCGGCATTCACCGTAGGGCAGCGCAAGGGCCTCAACATCGGCTTTCCGGCGGATGACGGCAAACCGCGCTTCGTGCTCGAGGTGCGTCCGAAAGACAACACGGTCGTCGTCGGCCCGCGTGAGGCCCTCGACCTCGCAGAGATCGCCGGATCGAAGTACAGCTGGGCCGGCGTGCCCCCGGAGGATGCGACCGTCCCGTTCGACTGCGAGGTGCAGATTCGCGCACACGCAGACCCCGTACCGGCGGTCGCCGTGCTGCGCGACGGCGAACTCGTCATCACCCCCACCACGCCCCTGAACGGCGTCGCACCCGGCCAGACCGCTGTTGTCTACCTCGGCACGAGGGTGCTCGGGCAGTGCACGATCGACCGAACGGTGTCTGCAGTACCGGTTCCAGCGCGCTAGTTCGTGCGCCCAGAACGCCGCACGCAAGCCCCTCGCGTTGACGGTAGTGCTGCGTAGGCTGATGCTGTGGCTGACACCGAAGATCTCACCCTCGAACAGGCCGGGGCCGAGTCCGGCGACCTGACCACGCGCATACTCGAGTTGCGCGATGCGTACTACGAGCGCGACGAGGTGCTTGTCGCCGACGCCGAATACGACCTGATGATCCGCAGGCTCGAAGAGCTCGAACGGCTGTTCCCAGAGCTGCAGAGCCAGGATTCGCCGACGCAGACCGTCGGCGGGCGTGCAGACAACACGTTGTTCGCGCCGGTGCGCCATGCGTAGAGCATTCTGAGCCTCGACAAAGTATTCTCCATCGACGAGTTTCTGGATTGGGCAGCGAAGGTCGAGCGCAATTCTGCCCGCCGCGTTGACTACCTGTGCGAGCTCAAGATCGAAG
>JAODLU010000136.1 GCA_025464125.1 Microbacteriaceae bacterium
CTTCGCCACCCAGACGGTCACGGAGGCCAAGTAACGATGGCCACTTTCACCCAGCTGCCTGGCGACCCGTCCACACTCGCGTGGCATGCCAACACCCACATCCAGTTCGCCGAGCTCATCCTGAAAACTGCTCGCCAGCTCGACGAGGTTGTCGACGACACCCGCACAATTGGCAAGTCGGTAGACGAGATCCGCAGCCAGGCAACAGTTGTCGCAGGTGCCATCCTGCAGGCTCAGCCACGGTACAAAGAGACAGCCCTCGCCCTGCGGGACTACTCGGTGAAGCTGCAGGACGCGCAAGACAAAGCGAGTTCGGCCATCTCGGCCGGGTCCACCGCCGAGAATCACCTCGGGCCGCTGCGCAACATGAAGCGCGACCTCGACGACGACCTGCGAAAGACCATCTACACGCCGATCAGCCCTGATGACATGGATGACCTGCTGCGCAATCGCAACAACGTCGAATGGCAGATCGACCAGTACGAGACCGACGCTGCAGGCGCGACCAGCGCGTACAACCAGGCCGTCGCTGAGCGGGATGCCGCGGCGCAGGCTGCGATCCATCGCATCCAGCCGGCCCTCGACGAGCTGAACGACAGCTTCATGGACAGGGTGGCCGCAGCCCTCGGCGATCTCGGCGACTTCTTCGCCGCGATAGGGGAGTGGATCGCCAAGTTCCTGACAGACATCCTGTTCGCCATCATCGTTATCGTCGTAGCGCTCGTCGTGGTGATCATCGTGCTCAGCTTCGTGCTGTCGATAGTCGGCCTGGTGCTCGGCATACTGCTGCTCACCGGCGTAATCCAGCTCAGCGACCTGCAGGGCCTTCTCGACGTCTTCGTCACCGTGCTGCTGTTCCTGATTCCGATCCTCGTGCCGGCGATCTACCTGCTGCTGGCCAGGGAGTGGCTGACCCCGACACCGGAGATGAAAGAGACGACCCCGGTGATCGGCGACGAGCACGGACGAGCCATCGTGAAAGACGACGAAGGCAACACGCGCACTGTCGGCGACTACGAAGACGCGTTCACTACCAACGGCGTAGTCGACAGCGACGGCGGAACCGCGAAGACCGAGGTCAGCATCATCCAGGTCATGAATGCCGACGGCACGCCCAAGCTCGACGCGAACGGCAATCCCATCTGGCGGGTGACGTTGCCGAGCACACAGAACTGGCAGATCACAGACGGCGGTGACACGGGCGCGATGAACGACCTCGGGTCGAACCTCGCGCTGATGCTGTCACCCCAGCAGCAGGCTGCGTACGAGCGTGCGGTGATCGAGGCTATGCACAAGGCGGGCATCGGCCCGAACGACCCGGTGATGCTCGTCGGATTCAGCCAGGGCGGCATCCTTGCCGGAAAGATGGCATCGACCGACCCGCAGCCCTTCAATATCGATGCCATCGTCGTCGGCGGTGCGCCGATCGACGCCATGCACATTCCGAATGACGTGCAGGTGCTGTCGTTCCAGCATCCTGATGACCCGGTGCACCAGCTTGATGGCGCGAGCCACCACGACACGAGCAACTGGGTCACGATCCACGACTCCAAAGACCAGGGCGAAGCTGCGCACGGCTCGACCTCGTACAGCCTCACCGCGAAGCACATCGACGATGGTCCGAATGACCCGGCCACACAGGCCATAGTGGACAAGCAGAGCGAGTTCTTCAGTGATTACGAAATCGAGCACAAGTACGCCGGTGCCGAGTAAAGGAGTGACCATTGTCCAGACTGCAGATCGCGACAGCGGTGGCAGCGGCCCTCGCGGTTCCTGTCGCCCTCACGGGATGCGTCGGCGTGCCTGACGACACCGTGAAAGAGCACATCGCGACGGCGATCGTGTCTGAGGCGCCGAAAGCTACGGGGGCTGTCGTCGGCCTCGGCTACGACGGAAGCCCTGACCGCCGCACAATCAGGGTGAAGGTCTATGCCGAAGCATCGGATCCAGCGAGCGTCGCAGCGGTAGTCGACAAGGCGATGGAGCTGGCGTGGTCCCTTTCCCCGAGCGAACCGGTGAGCGTCGGCATCGCGGTGGTCGACGGCGCGAAGCCGGCTGGAGCAGACATCGCCGCGTCCGACGGCCTCGACCTCTCGGCAGCTGGCGACGTGCTCGGCCTCGGCGGAGCGTACGTGTCTCCGCGCCTGATCAACTTTCCGACCCGGGAGCTCGTGTCGCGCTACGGCGCATGGAAGGCCCCCAAGTGAGTGAGACTCTCGAGCTTCCAACCATCAGGTTCAGGCTGCCTGGGCAATGGTTCCAGATTCCCCTGCACAGCCGTGACGAGGCCCGCACGGCAATCGAGCGGGTCGTACTCCAGCAGGTGGGCGCTGCAGACGACCGCGCCACCCTGCGCAGGGAGCTTCGGGGAAGACTGTTCTCAGCACTCGAGGCAGCGATCGATGGCGACGGCCAGAGCATGCAGATCGCGCTCAACATCGTGCCGGAGGTGCCGATCTCAGCGAGCTTCTCCGTCTTCCTGCCCCAGGTCACCCTCACCCCATCGATCGGCACGTCGCCGACGGCTGTCATGGATCTCTTCGAGCGGGGCCTCGCCACTGCGACCGACATGACGACGGCCAAACGTTTCAGCACACCGGATTCCGCAGTACTGCGCCTGCATCGCCGCGAGATGGCAAAAGTCGACGACAAGCACGAAGACCTGCCGTCGCTGATGGTCGATTACTGGGTCACCATTCCCGGCTTCAAACGGGTCGTGCTGCTCAGCTTCGCCACGGTCTTCTCCGAGCTCGAAGAGGTCATGCTGCAGTTCTTCGACTCGATCGTCGGGGTCACATACTGGTCGCAGCCGGAGGCCTGACTTCGCGCTTTGCCTCCGTGCGTTAGCATTGCTCGCCTAGGGAGAGGGTGGAGCGGTGTCGTCTGGGGAGAGCAATCCGTTCCTGATTTCCGGCCCTCCCGGTGTCGTTCCCGAGAAAAAGGCCGAGCCGGTCGAACCTGTTGCCGAGCCGGTGGATCCCGAGAGTTTCATCACCCTCCCTCCGGGTATCGTCGACTCCTCCACGTTCCGGATCGAGACACCGCGCGAGGCTCGCGAGGTTGCGGAGACGGCATCCGACATCGTCTTCTTTCCCGTACTGCCCGGCGTGAAACCGATCCAGGCATCCGACGCTGCTGCCCCGGATGACGCTGCTTCGGTTATTGCTGCTTCGGTCGACGCTGCCTCGAGTGACCCTGGAGAGACCCGCGCGGTTGCGCCGAGACACGTGGCAGCAGGCTGGCACCTCATCCTTCCCGGCAGCGGGCAGGATGTTCCAGTGACCGACTCCATCTTCATCGGGCGAAACCCCAGCCGCACAGCTGATCGACCGCAGGCAGACCTGCTCGCGCCCGATGACCCGGCGAAGTCGCTATCGAAAACCCACGCGATGCTCGAGGTGCAGGATGGCGCACTCTGGGTTCACGATCTCAACTCAACGAACGGCGTCTTCGTCGCGGCCCCTGGCGTCGATGCGATCGAGGTGCAACCCGGCACCCGGTGCGAGGTGCCGAGTGGCGCAGAACTCGAACTC
>JAODLU010000228.1 GCA_025464125.1 Microbacteriaceae bacterium
GACAGAAGCGCGGAACAACTCAACGGCTTCCAAAATCGAGGTTCGGGATGCCGCGTCGGTGCGCACCTTGATGAGCATGTGCTCACGCGTGACGGCGGACGACGGGTCGAGCTCGACGATCTTGATCACGTTGACCAGCTTGTTGAGCTGCTTCGTGACCTGCTCGAGCGGCAGCTCCTCGACGTCTACGACGACGGTGATACGCGAGAGTCCGGGGATCTCGCTCTTGCCGACGGCGAGGCTCTCGATGTTGAACCCGCGGCGGGCGAAGAGTCCGGCGACGCGGGTCAGAAGACCGGGTTTGTCTTCGACGAGAAGGGAGAGAACGTGACTCATATCGGCTACTCCCCGTCCCACTCTGGCGCGTGGTCGCGCGCATACTGCACAGCGGAGTTGCTCACGCCCTGCGGCACCATCGGCCACACCATCGAGTCAGGGCTGACGATGAAGTCGATCACAACCGGGCGGTCGTTGGTCTCGTTCGCCAGCTTGATCGCGGCATCCACCTCATCCTTCGTGCGAACCCGGATGCCCAGCGCGCCATATGCGTCGGCCATCTTCACGAAATCCGGGATCATCGCCGTGTCATGGCCGGTGTTCAGGTCGGTGAAGGAGTGACGGCCGTCGTAGAACAGCGTCTGCCACTGGCGCACCATGCCGAGGGATGAGTTGTTGATAATCGCAACCTTGATCGGGATCTTGTTGATCGTGCAGGTTGCAAGTTCCTGGTTGGTCATCTGGAAGCATCCGTCGCCGTCGATCGCCCACACCGTGCGCTCGGGTTCTGCAACCTTCGCGCCCATCGCTGCCGGCACCCCATAGCCCATCGTTCCCGCACCACCTGAGTTGAGCCAGGCGTTGGGGCGCTCGTACTTGATGAACTGTGCGGCCCACATCTGGTGCTGTCCGACACCTGATGCGTAGATGGCCTCAGGCCCGGTCAGCTGCCCGATGCGCTCGATCACGTACTGTGGCGACAGCAGCCCGTCCTCCGGCTCGTCGTAACCCAGCGGGAACTCGGCTCGCAGCGTGTTGAGGCGCTCCCACCATTCGCTGAGGTCGTACTTCAGACCCTTCGTCGCCTCGGTGAAGGCGCTCGAAAGGTCGACGATGACATCCTTGGCATCGCCGACGATGGGAACATCTGCGAACCGGATCTTGGAGATCTCGGCCGGGTCGATGTCGACATGCACGACCTTCGCGCCAGGTGCGAACTCGCTCGGCTTGCCGGTCACCCGGTCGTCGAACCGCGCACCGAGCACGATAAGCAGGTCGGATTCCTGCAGGGCCAGCACCGCCGGAACCGTGCCGTGCATGCCAGGCATGCCGAGGTTCAGCGGGTTGGAGTCGGGAAAGACGCCGCGAGCCATGAGGGTGGTTACCACCGGGGCACCCACCTTTTCGGCCAGCTCGAACAGCTCGGCCGATGCCTGGGCACGCACGATGCCACCGCCCACGTAGAACACGGGGCGCTTAGCCTCTGCGATCAGTTGCGCAGCAGCCTGGATCTGCTTGCCGTGCGCTTTCGTGACCGGCCGGTAGCCAGGCAGTTCCACCTTCGATGGCCAGACGAATGGCGCGCTGTTCTGCTGCGCGTCTTTCGAGATGTCGACGAGCACAGGGCCCGGGCGGCCGGTCGTGGCGATCTGGTACGCGGCAGCGAGCGTCGCGGGAATGTCGGCGGGGTCGGTCACGAGAAATGAGTGCTTGGTGATCGGCATGGTGATCCCCACGATGTCGATCTCCTGGAACGCGTCGGTACCCATGACCGTCGAGAACACCTGGCCGGTGATGGCGAGCAGCGGCACAGAATCCATGTGCGCGTCAGCGATCGCCGTGACCAGGTTTGTTGCGCCTGGACCGGATGTCGCGATGCAGACCCCGAGGCGGTTGGACGACGCGGAATAGCCCTCAGCCGCGTGACCTGCGCCCTGCTCGTGCCGGACAAGGATGTGCCTGATCGCCGTCGACGACATGAGCTCGTCGTAGAAGGGCATGATTGCGCCGCCCGGCAGGCCGAAGACATCGGTGATGCCGAGCAGTTCGAGGGAACGCAGGATCGCCCCGGACCCCGTAAGGATCTCGGGCGTGGTCGATGCGGCTGCTGCCGGCTTGGTTGCTGTGGGCACGGGAGTGTCCGTGGACATCTGTTTTCCTTGGTCTGAAAGTGTTTCGCGAATGGAGGATCGTCACCCGTGTTGATAGGTGCTACCCGGTGATCGCGCCCTCCGCGGCGGAGTGCACGAGCTTGACATATTTGGCGAGAACGCCACGGGTATAGCGCGGGGGAAGTGGAGCCCAGCCGGAGTGGCGAGCTGCGAGCTCAGCGGGCTCGACGAGTAGGTCGAGTGAGCGAGCTGCGATATCGACCCGTATTAGATCACCATCGCGCACGAAGGCGATTGGACCTGCGTCCACCGCTTCGGGTGCTATGTGGCCGATACACAGTCCGGTTGTGCCGCCTGAGAATCTGCCGTCCGTCAAGAGTAATACATCTTTTCCGAGACCAGCGCCCTTGATGGCCGCGGTGATGGCAAGCATTTCGCGCATGCCAGGACCGCCCTTCGGGCCCTCGTACCGGATGACGACGATGTCGCCCTTCTGGATGACGCCCTCCGTAAGCGCGTCCATGGCCTCACGCTCGCGCTCGAAGACGCGGGCCGGGCCCTCGAAGACGTCGGCGTCGAAGCCCGCAGTCTTGACGACCGCGCCGTCAGGCGCCATTGAGCCCTTGAGGATTGTGAGGCCGCCGGTGGCGTGGATGGGGTTGTCGAGCGTGCGAAGCACCTTGCCATCCAGCGGGTCGGGGTTGAGTTCAGCGAGGTTCTCCGCGACGGTTTTGCCCGTCACTGTGAGGCAGTCACCGTGCAGCAGTCCGGCATCCAGCAGGGCCTTCATCAGCACCGGCACTCCGCCGTGGCGGTCCATGTCATTCATCACGTACTGGCCGAACGGCTTCATGTCTGCCAGGTGCGGAACCTTGTCGCCGATGCGGTTGAAGTCGTCGATGGTCAGCTCGACTTCAGCCTCATGCGCGATGGCGAGCAGGTGCAGCACGACGTTGGTCGAGCCACCCAGGGCCATCGCCACGGTGATGGCGTTCTCGAACGCCTTCCTGGTCAGGATGTCGCGGGTTGTGATCCCGAGCTTCAACAGGTTGACCACAGCCTCACCCGACCGGTGGGCGAAGTAGTCGCGGCGGCGGTCGGCGGCGGCCGGCGAAGTGGAACCGGGAAGCGACATCCCGAGTGCTTCCGCGACGCTCGCCATGGTGTTCGCCGTGTACATGCCTCCGCAGGCACCTTCGCCAGGGGCGAATGCACATTCGATGCGATGGGCATCCTCGGCACTCATCGTTCCGGCCTTCAGACCGCCGACTGCCTCGAAGGAGTCGATGATCGTGATCTCCTTCTCGGTGCCATCCGTGAGCTTGACCCAGCCGGGAGCGATCGAACCCGCATAGAGAAAGACGGATGCCAGGTTGAGTCGCGCGGCCGCCATAAGCATGCCGGGAAGCGACTTGTCACAACCGGCGAGCAGCACGGAGCCGTCGAGGCGCTCGGCCTCCATGACGACCTCGACCGAGTCCGCGATGACCTCCCGGCTCACCAGGGAGAAGTGCATACCGACGTGACCCATCGAGATGCCGTCGCTGACCGAGATCGTGCCGAACTGCAGCGGATAGCCACCACCGGAATGCACGCCCTCCTTTGACGCCTGAGCGAGGCGGTCAAGGCTGAGGTTGCACGGGGTGATCTCGTTCCATGAGCTCGCGATGCCGATCTGCGGCTTCTCCCAGTCGTCGTCGCCCATGCCGACCGCGCGCAGCATTCCGCGGCTCGTGGTGGCTTCGATTCCGTCGGTGACGGTGCGGGAGCGTGGCTTCCAGTCTGGTGTTTCGGGCATGTAACAAGAATAGGACTCCGCTACAGCTGCACGGTGCGACTCTCGCCGACGTCAGGCGTCGTGTGGGTGACGAGGGCTTTCACGGTCTCGAGGGCGCGCACCACGCCTGGCTTGTCCACGTGCCAGTACTCGGCGCTTGTGACATCCACCTGCAGCAGGGCCACACTCGGGTCTTCACGGCCGCCCTCGAACCATGCCTCGACGAACGGGTTCCAGAACTCGTCGATGCGTGCCTGGTCGCGGTTCACTGACGCGTGACCCGCCATAGACACGACGCTCGCGCCGTCCACGAACGCGACGTTTACGTGGGCGTCTGAACGCACGTCGTCGATCTTCGGGCTGGGGTCCTGGGTGAAGAACCAGACGGTCCCGTCAAAGTCCTTTTGCAGCACCGCGAGAGGCCGACTGTAGAGCGATCCGTCTGCGCTGTGGGTGGTGACCGTGGCGAAGCGCGTGCTCTTCACGATGCCGGTGATGATCTCGAGTTCTTCTTCGTGCGACATTGCACTATCCCTTCGTCGGATGGTTCGTAGCACGAAAAGTACGCCGACCTACTGCTCGTGCACATCCCCTTCGCGAAGGTCAGCCAGCAGGTTCAGCGCGCGGGCGACATCGATCGGCCCGCCGACGCGGAAATTGGCGAGGGTGGCGCCAGCGCCCGACTTGAGGCCGACGTCGTCGGAGCCAAGGGCTGCGAACGCGTCTTCGTCAGTCACGTCGTCGCCGGCGTAGAACACGGCCGTCGCCGCTGTGTATTCGCGCAGGTGTTCCAGCGCCTCACCCTTGGTGGTCGAGCGCACCGAGAATTCGAGCACGTTCTTGCCTGTACGCACAGTCAGGTCCTGCATCTCAGCGGCAGTCTCGCTGAGGGCCACGAGGTGGGCGATGCGGCTGTTGTGCTCGGTGGCCAGGCGGGTGTGCAGGGCGAAGCCAGCGGGCTTCGGCTCGAGCCAGACCTGGTCGAACGAGTCGGCCACCTCACCGAGCACCTCGTTGAGCAGGTCCACACGCTTCAACTCGGCTGTGTCGAGCGAAAGGTTGTGATCAGGGCTGTCGAGCCGCAACTCGATGCCGTGCGAACCGACGAGCAGCACGGAGTCCGGCAGGTCGGAGACCTCGATGAGGCTCTTCAGCGCTCGACCAGACACGAGAGCGACACGGGTGTTTGGCATGTCGAGCAGGCGAAGCACAGCGGCTCGCGCCTCGGGAATCGCTCGCGCCTTCTCGGGGTCGTCGACCTCTGGCGCGAGCGTGCCGTCGAAATCGAGGGCTACGAGCATCCGCTTCGTCCTGGCCAGCTCGCGCAGTGCGCCGATGAAGGGTTCGGGCAGGCGAGAAAAGGTAGGGGGTGTATCTACGTCGACCATCAGGTGGTTTTGCGCTCCTCATGCAGGGTGTGGCCGGCCGCGCCGTGATGGCTGTACGTGCCGAGTACGCGCAGGAAATCGGTCGACCAGCGCGCCACATCATTCTCGAGCACGCGCTTGCGCAGCGATCGCATGCGGGCCTGGCGATCCCGCTTGGGCATCGAAATAGCCTGCAGGATCGCGTCTTTCATGCCGTCGATATCGTGCGGGTTGATCAATAGCGCCCGCTTCAATTCGTCGGATGCACCAGCGAACTCGCTGAGCACCAGCACACCGTCTTCGTCGAACCTGCACGCGACGTATTCCTTGGCCACGAGATTCATGCCGTCGCGGAGCGCGGTGACGAGCATGATGTCTGCAGCAACGTAAAGGGCGGCCATCTCTTCGCGCGGGTAGCCGTGGTGGTGGTAGCTGATGGGCGTGTGCGCGATGGTGCCGAAGTCGCCGTTGATGCGACCGACGGTCAGCTCGATCTCGTCGCGGAGAGCCATGTATGCCTGCACGCGCTCGCGACTCGGGTTCGCGACCTGTACCAGGGTCACGTCTTCTGGCGAGATCAAACCGTCTGCCAGCATTTCGCCATAGGCCTTCAGCCGGTGGCCGATGCCCTTCGTGTAGTCGAGTCGGTCGACGCCGAGCATCAGTGTGCGCGGGTTGCCGAGCTCTTGCCGAATCTGGTGCGCGCGCGCCTGCACCGAAGGTTCGCGGGCAAGGTCTTCGAAGCTCTTCGCATCGATCGATATCGGGAAGGCCCTCGCCACAACCGTGCGAAAGGAGCCCTGCCGCTTGATCGGGCCAAAGACCCTCACGCCGGGGGAATTGTCGAGGAGGGGCACCTCGACATAGGTGCCCTTGGTCGAATACCCCTTGAGTCGGCGCACAGCCCGCTGGAAGTTTCCGGCGTCGGCGATGCGCTGGAACCCGATGACGTCTGCACCGAGCAACCCCTCGATGATCTGCGCGCGCCAGGGCAGCTGCGAGTAGATGCCGTACGGAGGAAAGGGGATGTGGTTGAAGAACCCGATCGTGAGATCCGGTCGCAGTTCCCTCAGCATCTTCGGCACCAGCTGCAGCTGGTAGTCCTGCTCCCACACCGTCGCGCCCTCCGCGGCGGCGGCAGCGGTCGCCTGCGCAAAACGCTGGTTCACCTCCACGTAGCTCTCCCACCACTCGCGATGGAAACTCGGCGGTGCAATCACATCGTGGTACAGGGGCCAGAGGGTGTCATTGGAGAAGCCCTCGTAATAGTTCTCGATGTCTGGCGCACTCAGCGGCACCGGCACGACGCGAATGCCCTCGTTGTCGAACGGTTCGAATTCGAGGTCGGGCTGGCCGCCCCATCCGATCCAGGCACCTTCGTTCTGGCGCATCACCGGCTCGAGCGCTGTGACGAGACCGCCAGGAGAACGGGCCCAGCTCGACGACCCGTCAGCCGCGATCACCCTGTCGACGGGCAGGCGATTAGAGACGACCACGAAACCGTATTCGCCTCTGGGGCTCGCGTTCTCAGAGCCGCTGTCAGTGCCGTTCATAGGGACTGCTTACTCTCGTTGTGTGCCGCACACCCTCGTTGGTAAGCAGAGTCCACGATATCAAACGGTCAGGCACTGCCCGCGCTACTAGCATTGCCCGCATGGTGACGACGCGGCTCTACAAGCAGGGAAAACTGGTGCTCCGTGACTTTCCGGTGGCAGATATCTCCGACCACATTGCTGCTGAAGGATGCACGGTCTGGGCCGATTTCGTCTCCCCGACCGAGCAGGACCTCGCCACCATCGAGGAGGAGCTCGGCCTGCACGCCCTCGCCGTAGAGGACGCGGTGCACGACTCGCAGCGACCGAAGCTGGACCGCTACGACACTCACCTTTTTTTGGCGGCATATGGGGTAGGGCTCGACCTGGAGACCGGCGAACTGGAGACTCGCGAGGTGAAGGCTTTCATTACCCCTCACGCGCTCATCACCGTGCACGGGCCCGAGTTCGACATGAAAGAGGTCGTTGGCCGGTGGGACAACGATCCTGACCTTGGACAGCACGGTGTCGCCTTCCTGCTCTGGGGCCTGCTCGACGTGATCGTCGACACTCACTTTTCTACGGTGCAACAGCTGGACGCCGAGATCGAGCTGCTCGAGGACGCCCTGTTCGATGACATTCCGCGCGACAAAGAAGTGCAGAAGCGTTCATTCGAGCTGCGCAAGTCACTGGTGCTGCTGCGCCGTGTGGTGCTGCCCATGCGGGAGGTGGTGAACACGGTGTTGCGGCGTGATCTCGACACCCTGGATGTCGCGATGACCCCGTATTTCCAGGACGTCTACGACCACGTGCTGCGAGCGACGGAGTGGACGGATTCGCTGCGGGACCTGGTCACGACGATCCTCGAGACGAATATCTCCATCCAGGGCAACCGCATGAACCTCATCATGAAGAAGGTGACCAGCTGGGCGGCCATCATCGCGGTGCCCACCGCCATCACCGGTTTCTTCGGCCAGAACCTCCAGTTCGCGGGCTTCGGCACCGTGTGGGGTGCATGGCTGTCGCTTGTGCTGATCGTCGTCGTCTCGGGCGCGCTTTACCTGAGCTTCAAGAAGCGCGATTGGGTTTAACTGTTCTCTTGGCGTCGTGAAACCTGGCGTTAATGTGCTGCCCGTAGTCTCTGCACAATGATTCGCTTCGGAATGAGCACGTCCTGCATCTATCCGCTCGGCGTGGAGAGTTCCTTCCGGCTCGCCAAACTCGCTGGGTATGACGGTGTCGAGGTGATGGTGACCGCCGACAAGGCGACCCAGCGCCCGGAGTCGCTGCTCGCGCTTTCGAAGAAGTACGACATCCCGATCCTTTCCATCCACGCGCCAGTGCTGTTTCTGACGCAGTGGATCTGGGGCGGCCCGCAGGAGAAGCTCGAGCGGGCAGCCGAGCTGGCCGCCGCGGTCGGAGCATCGACGGTCGTCGTGCATCCGCCGTTCGTGTGGCAGGGCCGTTATGCGCGCAGGTTCCTCGACGTGGTTCGAGCAACTGCCCTGGCGACCGGAGTCGAGATCGCGGTGGAGAACATGTTCACCTGGAAGGTGCTCGGTCGCACCATGAAGATCTACGCGCCGGGCTGGGATCCCACCCTGATGGACGCGGATTCGATGACCCTCGACTTCTCGCACGCCTCCCTCTCAGGCAAGGATTCGCTCGAGTTCGCGATGCAGATGGGAGATCGCCTGCGTCACATCCACCTGTGCGACGGGGCAGGCTCGGTCGAGGACGGCAAAGTTTTCGACTCACATCTGCTTCCCGGGGATGGCGACCAGCCGGTCGCCGATGTGCTGGCGCACCTCGGTTCCACCGGCTGGAGCGGATCGATCGTGGCCGAGGTGCACATCCACGCCCGCACCGAGGAACGTCGACTCACGGCGCTTCGCACGACACTGGACTTCGCCCGCGCGGCAATCGCTGGCGCACCCTCGACCGCGACCGCAGCGAGATCTAGGCCATTGCGGCAGCCGTAAGCCCCAGTGCCTGCGCACGCCTCGTGCGCCTGATCGCCAGCAGCGACACGAGCACGCTGCCGACACCGAAGGCCAGCAGGGTGAAGGCCGCGCCGAGCACGGGTCCGGCGTCTCCCCCGGCGATGATGCCCTGCATCCCCTGCACACCGTAGGTGAGCGGCAGCAATGGACTGATCCACTGGAACGGGGTCGCGAGCAACTGCACGGGGTAGAGCCCGCCGGTTGATGTCACCTGGATTGCCAGCGCCAGCAGCGACACCACTAGCCCGGCCCTGCCGAAACCGATCGTCAGCAGGTAGTGGAAAGCCGTAAAGGCGAGGGCCATCAGCACCGCGAAGCCGAGGGTTGCGGGCAGGGCTGCCCAGCTGACGCCGAGCGAGATGTGAAGCAGTCCAACGAGCAGCACTGCCTGGGCCGCGGTGATCGCGCCAGCCTTCGCTATCGTCGAGGCAACCAGGCGACCGTTGCCTGCAGTCGACGAAAGAACCCTGCGTGTAACGGGCTTCAGCACGAGGAACACGGCGAGCGCGCCGACCCAGAGCCCAAGCGGCACGAAGAAGGTCGCGATGACCTTGCCGATGCCCTCGATCGGGTTATCGCGGGTGATCTTCACGCCGACGGGATTGGCTGCGACCTTGGCTGCCTTCGCCGCGGCTGCACTGTCAGTCACTGGAACCTGGTCGGCACCGGACTGCAGGCCCGCCGCGAGCTGGCTCGCACCAGAGGCCAGGGATCCTGCGCCGGTCGATGCGGACGCCGCCCCGCTCGAGAGTCCGCCGATGCCGCTCGCCAGCGAGCTCGCGCCCGACCGGAGGCCCGCCGAGCCGCCGGAAAGCTGTGAGGCACCCGACGCACTCTGTTCGATGCCGGACTGGATGCCGGAAGCCGCGTCCGCATTCGCCGCGCTCACCGAGGTCAGCCCCTCGCTCGCGGTGGCAAGGTCGGCCGTGAGAGTGGCGATCACTGCCGGATCGGTCTCGGTCTGGAGTTGTGCCGAGATCGTCGCGATGCTGCTGGCGTAGCCTGAGACGCCCTGTGCCGCCTGGACTGCACCAGACGACCCTGCACCCAGCTGGCCGAGGCCCGAACTGAGCGAGTCCACCCCGCCGGTGTACTGCGTGATTCCACTCGACAGCGATGACGCGCCGCCAGCAGCAGAACTCGCGCCGCTCGCGAGGGTAGCGAGGCCGCCGCTCAGGTCGCTCGCACCTGCGGCGAGGCCCGATGCCCCTGTTGCCGCAGTGGCCAGGGACGAGCCGAGCGTGCCGACGCTGGCGAAGATACCTGCGATGTACTGCTCGGTGACTGCCTTGCCGAAGGCATTTGCCATGCCGTCGCCGACCGCCTGCGCGACTGCGCCGGTGAGATAACTGTGGGCGTCATCGGTGTGGATTGCCAGGTCCGCCTGCCGTGGACTCGTCGACTGCAGCGACAGGATCGAGGACGAGAAGTCCTTGGGCACGGTGAGGATGGCATCGACCTTGCCGCTCTTCAGTGCTGCTGCGGCATCCGCCTTGTTGGTGATGGTCCAGTCGAAGCCTTTGCTGCCGCCGGTGAGTTCCGTCACCAGCTGTCGACCGGCGAAGATCGGCGTCTTGGTGCCATCGGCGGCCGTCTGGTAGACGAGCTCGTCGCTGTTCACGATGGCCGCAGGGATGCGATCGATGGCTGTGTCTGCCTGCGCGAGCGCGCCGACAAAGAGACCGGCGAAGGCGAGTGGCACGAGCACTACTGCGGCTATCGCGGCCCTGCCGAGCCACTTCGAGCGGCGCGGCGCCTGGGGTGCAGTGGACTGGCTCATGAGAGCGCTCCCTTGGTTTCGACGGAGGTGAGATCGATCGTGCCGAGCACGCGGCCATCGACTGTCGCCGGTGCGTTGCGCACCGGCAGGGGGGTGCCGATCACGAGAGTCGTTCCCGCTCGGGCAAGCCTGCAGACCGCGTGGATGAACGCACGCTCGTCATCGGCGACAGCGAAGCTGTCCAGCTGGTCGAGCGCGACGATCGGTGTGCCCTCGGCGAGCGCGACTGCTGCGAGAGCAACTGCCCGCTGGCACTGCGGCAGTTCGTTGACGTGCGACCCGTCGTTGAGCGGTGCAAACGGCGAGTCGGCGAGTGCCGTATTGACCCTCGCGATCCAGCGCTGCGCACGGCGACGCAGCGTGAATGCGCGATACCAGGGCTGCGTGAGCCGCAGGCGCTCTTCGAATAGTTCACCGAGCGTTACGGACGTCTCAGCGCGCTCGAGGCCACCGACGTTGGCCATGGCGACGAGACGCGACACCCTTCCCGATTCTGATGGCAGCGGATGCCCATCCACCTGCAGTTTGCCGTCAACCGGCTCGAGCCTGCCCGCGAGGGTCGCGGTCACAAGCCTGCGGTCGGTGACGTCTCCACTCGCAAGCAGCAGGCCGCCCTCAGGAACCGTGAAGCTGAACGGGCCGACCCGGTGATCGGCGGACCCAACGACCAGGGCTTCGGCGCTGATGGCAGCACCGTTCTCGCCAACAGCCCAGGCAACTGCCTCGCGGTGCTCGCGCAGGTGCTCGCCCTCGATGTCCATGTTGGGCAGCGCACGCTGCAGCCATTTCGGCATCCACCATGCTGCCTTGCCGAGAAGCGTCATGATGGCCGGCACAAGCGTCATGCGCACGAGGAACGCGTCGAACGCGACACCCGTGGCAAGTCCGAGGGCGATCGGCTTGATCGTGCCTGAACCTTCGGGCACGAAGGCGAAAAAGACGAAGAACATGATCAGCGCAGCGGCCGTGACGACGCGCGCGCCGTTCGCGAACCCGCGGCTGACCGCCTGTTTCGCGTTGCCCGAGCGTACAAATTCCTCGCGCATGCCTGAGACAAGGAACACCTCGTAGTCCATCGCCAACCCGAAGAGCACAGCCATCAACAGGATGGGCATGAAGCTCAGGATCGGGCCGGGGTTTTCGACGCCGAGCAGGTCACCGAACCATCCCCACTGGAAGACCGCGACGACGACGCCGAACGACGAGAGCACAGACAGCAGGAAGCCCAGTGCCGCCTTCAGCGGAACGAGAACCGACCTGAACACCATCATCAGCAGCACGATCGACAGGCCGACGACAATCGCGCCGAATGGCACGAGCGCGCCGCTCAGGCGGTTGGAGATATCGATGCCGACGGCGGTTGTTCCGGTGACAGAGACCTCGGTGTCGTACTTGTCTTTGATCGTGGGGGCCAGGTCCCTGATGGACTGCACCAGTTGCTTGGTGGCAGTGGCGTCTGGCGCGCTGGACGGGATCACCTGGATGATCGCGGTGTCGAGCCCGGCATCTGGAAGTCCCTGGCTCACGTAGCTCACGTCCTTGAGCGAGCTGAGGTCGGCGCGAATGGACTTGAGGTCTGCGGCGATATCCGTGGTCTGGGTGATGTCGATTGCGACGATCAGTGGCCCGTTGTAGCCCGGCCCGAAGCCCTCCTTGATGAGGTCGTACGCCTCACGCTGGGTCGAACCCTTCGGCTCGGATCCGCCGTCTGGCAGCGCGAGGTTGAGGCTGAGCGCGGGGATTGCGAGCGTGCCGAGCACCGCCACGACGGCGAGGGTCGCGAGCACAGGGTGCTTCATGACGCCCTTCACCCAGCGCAGCCCCATCGTGGGCTTTGCGCCTTCCTGGTGAACAGTCGCGCGCTTCCACGCGCGGGATCCGACCTTCGGCCGCAGGCGACCTTTCGCCAGCCCGAGCAGGGCGGGCACGAGAGTCGTTGCAACACCGATCGCGATGAGCACGGCGAAGGCCGCGCCGACGCCCATGACGCTGAGGAACGGGATGTTGACCACAAGCAGGCCGAGCAGGGCGATGATCACGGTGACCCCGGCGAAGACGACCGCGCTGCCTGCAGTGCCGACAGCAGTGGCGGCAGACTCCTCCGGATCCTCGCCCATCGCGAGCTGGTTTCGATGTCGGCTGACGATGAAGAGGGCGTAGTCGATTCCGACGGCCAGGCCGATCATGAGTGCAAGCAGTGGCGCGGAACTCGACACCGTGGTGAACGCGGAGACCGCGCCGATTCCGCCTGTGACGATGCCGACTCCGACGAGGGCACTGAGCAGTGGCATGCCGGCGGCGATCAGCGAGCCGAAGGTGATGAGCAGCACGATGGCTGCGAAGATGACTCCGAAAATCTCGGTGATGGTGATGCCGAAGGTGTTGTCCTGGAAGACCTGGCCGCCGAAGGCGACGGTCATTCCGGCATTCTCACCGATCTTCGCAGTGTCTTTCAGGGCGCTGAGAGTCTTCTCGGTGACATCCGTCGATGCGCCGGTGAACTGCACCTGCGTGCGCGCCATCTGCCCGTCATCGCTGATCGAGCTGCCCGCGTACTCCGAGAATGGTGAGACCACCGAGTCGATGCCGGGGATCTTCTCGATCGCGGCATCCATCGACGTGATCGCAGCCGTGTAGACGGGGTCGTTGACGGATGCCCCATCCGGAACCACCACGATCGCCTGGGCACTGGCTCCCGCAACCGAGGGAAACACTGCCTCGAGCCTGTCGAGCGCGTTCTGCGACTCCGTGCCGGGGATCGCGAACGACTCCTGCGTCTGGCCGCCGAGGGCGATGCTGCCGCCGAGGATACCCGCGATGAGCAGCACCCAGACGCCGATGACGATCCATGCGCGACGGTAGGCGAAACGCCCGAGGCGGTAGAGGAGGGTGGCCACGTGGACTCCTAGGGTGCTGGTACTGCGATCGGAGCGAGGAGCTCCGACAGGATGGTGACGAGAGCAGCCCTGGTCTCATCGATGGGTGACTGGACTCCGAGTGAGTCCTGGGTGCAGAGCATGTATGCAGCGCCACCGAGCGCGATGCCGAAGCGCATCTTGTCTTCGACGGAGCTGGTGTTCGTTGCGAAGTATTCGGCCAGCCGCTGCACGACCTCGTTCGCCTGGTCGATCACCGGCACGTCGGTCAGGGACGGGCCCTGGTTGATGAACAGGTTTACCTCGCGGCGGTATTCGAGGATGAAGTCGACGAACTCGTTGAGGAATGAAGCTCGACCGGCAGGGCTCAGGCTGTTCACCTGGAGTGTGTCGAGGATGCCGCCCATGCGTTCGATGGCCGGTGACACCGCCGCCTCGAGCAGCGTCTCCTTCGACGAGTAGTGATAAAGCACGCTCGACTTCGACAGCCCGGCGAGCTCGGCGATTCGATGCAGGGAGGTCGCCGCATAACCCGCTGTGGCGAATTCGGCGAGCGCAATAGCCCTGAGTTCTTCGGCTGAGGTGGACATAACTACGAGCTAACCTGACCGATCGGTCAGAAACTGTCCGATCGGTCAGTTTGCCAGAATCTTGCCAGCCGCCATACAGGTTCAGGGGTTCGAAAGCGCGAGACCCAGGGTCGCGAGACCCACGGTCAGCGGCGCGGCCACCAGCCCGAGAAGCATGTACCTCGCCCAGGAGATCTCCACGCCGAGAGACTTCAGGCGCTCGTGCCAGAGGAGCGTCGCGAGAGACGCCCACGGCGTGATAAGCGGCCCGGCGTTGACCCCGATCAGGATGGCGGCGAGCCTCACCGGGTCCCCCGCGACAGGCTCCAGCGCGAGGTAAGCCGGCAGGTTGTCGACAGCGTTGGCACTCAGCGCAGCGGTACCCGAGAGCCGCAGCAGGCTGAGCGGGTCGTGCCCTGTGCCGGAGATTGCACCCAGCAGGGCGCCGAGCCCCAGCGAATGTGCGGCTTCGACCACGAGAAACAGTCCGGATGCCAGCAACACCAGCTGCCACGGCACCAGCCCGAATGAGACGGCTGGCCTGCGGCGCACCAGGAAGAAGGCGCCAAGCACCAGCGCTGCCGCCAGCGCGGGCATCCAGACGGGTATGCCGGAAACCAAGGCTGGCAACAGCAGAACCACGATGACTCCGCTTGCCACAAGAAGCGTGCGATCCACCGGTGCGACCGTCTTCGCCGGCTCGTAGCGCACGAGCAGCTGGCGCCGGTAGACGATAAAAAGGATCACTGCTGGCACAACGATCGCGATCATCGCAGGCACCGCCATCAGGCGTGCGAAGCCAAGCGGCCCAACGTCGTCGAATTCGCGCTCCGCGAGCAGGTTGGTGAGGTTCGAAACCGGCAGCAGCAAGGATGCGGTATTCGCCATCCAGACCGCCGTGAGCGCGAAAGGCAGCGGGGACAGGCCGACCTGGCGTGCAAGCAGCACGACGACAGGCGTGAGCAGGACTGCGGTCGTGTCGAGCGACAGGAAGATCGTGCTGAGCACAGCGAGAACGAGCACGAGCAGCCACAGGAGCCAACCGCGGTTGCGTCCCCAGCGCGCGGTATGTCCCGCCACCCAGCCGAAAAGACCGGCCTCTGCCGCGAGTTCGGTCACCACCGTGATGGCCACGACGAAAAGCAGGATCGGCCAGACCCTGTCGGCCAGCGCGAGCGCGTCACCGACGGGAAGGATGCCTGCCAGTACGGCAATGAGGCCGACCACAAGTAGCCCGCCGCCGAGAATCGCTGTGCGCACGGTTCACAGTATGGACCTGTAGACGCTCAGCTTTGCGGGGTACGTTGAGTCTGACATCGACCACTGGGAGACCAACGTGCGTAAGTTTATTTTCAGCGGCAGTGTCATCAGCTCCGTACTTGGTGGTTGGGGCGCGCTCCAGACCACAAGGAAGGGACCGCGTGACTGGCGGCTGATCCTGATGTGGAT
>JAODLU010000243.1 GCA_025464125.1 Microbacteriaceae bacterium
GCTGATCGTGAAGGTCGTTCGTCAGCCCAGAAGGAACGCATAGCCAGGGCCGCGCTCGACGAGCTTCCCGACGGTGGCTCGATCATCCTCGATGCAGGCACCACGACCGTTCGCCTCGCCGAACTACTGCCACTCGATCGCGAACTCACCGTGGTGACGCACTCCATCCCGGTCGCGCACGTTCTCATCGCCAGGCCGAACATCAGCCTTCACCTCCTCGGAGGCGTAGTGCGACCCCGCACACTCGCGGCTGTTGGCGAGTGGACCCGCGCCCAGGTGAAAGAAATGTTCGTGGATGTCGCATTCATGGGCACGAACGGCATCAGCGTCGAGCGTGGTCTCACCACACCTGACATGGCCGAGGCGAGCGTCAAGCGCGCGCTGATCGCCGCGTCCCGTCGAACAGTAGTGCTGGCCGACCACACGAAGTTCGGCCGCGAGGAGTTCGCGCTGGTCGCGCCGCTCAGCCTGATCGACACCGTGATCACCGATCTCGAACTCGATGTCGAGCTCGCGGAAGACGTGGAGAACGCCGGGCCGAGGATGGTGATCGTGTGATCATCACTGTCACGCTCAATCCGAGCCTCGATCGCACCGTCGAGGTCGACTTCCTGGCACGAGGCTCGGTGTTGCGCACGTCTGAGCCGAGCCTTGAGCCCGGCGGCAAAGGCGTGAACGTGAGTCGCGCGCTCAACGCCAACGGCACCAGGAGCATCGCGGTGCTGCCGGTGGGCGGCGCTGAGGGTGACGAACTGGCCGGACTGCTGGCGACATCCGGCGTCTCCGCACGATATGTGCCGGTCAGCGGCCGTACCCGCTCAAATCTCACAGTTGTCGAGCCTGACGGCATCGTCACGAAACTGAACGAACCCGGCTCGGCGCTCTCAGCCGACGATCTTGCCGCGCTGACCTCTGTGCTCTGCGGAGTCGTCTCCTCTGGCGACTGGGTCGTCGTCTCGGGCAGCATGCCTCCGGCATTCAGCATCAGCGACTACGAGAAATTGCTGGCTAGCGTTACAACGCTCGGTGCATATCTCGCCATTGACACGAGCGGCGATGCGCTCGTTGCCTCGCTCGCCGCTCGTCCGCGCCTGATCAAGCCGAACCGCGCGGAGCTCTGCGAGGTTGTCGGCCACCCGGTCGACTCCATCTCGGATGTGATCACGTCAGCTGAAGAGTTGCGCAATCGTGGAGCGGAGCGCGTGCTGGTCAGCCTCGGCGCGGACGGCGCAGTACTCGTCAGCGAGTTCGGGGTGATCGTCGGGGAGTCGTCAGTGCCGGTTCCGCGAAGCACCGTCGGTGCCGGCGACTGTTTCCTTGCAGGTTTTCTTTCCAGGTTCTCGGTCGATGAGGCCGACGAATCGGCAGCCATGCTCGAGGCGCTCGCCTGGGGCGCGGCGGCAGCAGGTCTTCCTGGCACGACCGTGCCAGGACCAGGCGATCTCGCCTACTCACACGTCCAGCTGGTGTGGCAACCAGACCTGGATCGGCCCCTCGTGGCCACGTAACATCGCCGTTTACCAACCCCAAACCCATCGGTTCAGTCCTATGACAGTACGAAGGAGTACCAACAGAAATGTCTGATTACACACCAGTGGCCGCCGGTTCCGGCGCCCGAGCCAGGGTGCAGCGCTTCGGCGCGTTCCTGGCAGGAATGGTCATGCCGAACCTGGGCGCGTTCATTGCCTTCGGCCTGATCACCGCCCTGTTTATTCCCACAGGGTGGATCAACACCATCGCCGGCACTACTGCGCATCCCCTCCCGATCACCACCCAGATCGGCACCCTCGTCGGACCGCTGATCAGCATCCTGATCCCTCTGCTCATCGGGTACACCGGTGGAAAGATGGTCCATGGAACCCGCGGTGCTGTTGTCGGCTCCGTCGCGACCCTTGGAGCGATGCTGGCTCCAGTCGCGCTCGGGCTCGTCGGCGTCGGCCTCAATGGCGCTGACCCGATCGTCTTCAAGACCATCGCGGACATCCAGCCGAACATCCTTGGTGCGTTCATCCTCGGCCCGCTGACTGCTTTGATCCTCAGGTTCTGGGACAACTTCATCGAGGGCAAGGTCAAGGGCGGCTTTGAAATGCTCGTCGATAACTTCTCGGCAGGCATCATCGGCGGCATCTTCGCGGTCTTTGGTATCTACATCGTTGGCCCGATCACGTTCTGGATCGCGCAGGGTCTCGGCCAGCTGGTGAACTTCCTGGTCAACATCCACCTGCTCCCCATCGTGTCCATCGTTGTCGAACCGGCCAAGGTGCTCTTCCTGAACAACGCCCTGAACCATGGCGTCTTCACGCCGCTCGGGTCTGAGCAGGCGCTTGCGACAGGTAAGTCGATCCTCTTCATGATCGAATCGAACCCCGGCCCCGGCCTCGGTATCCTGACCGCGATGCTGCTATTCGGGCCGCGCGCAATCCGTCCGACAGTTCCGGCGGCCATGGTCGTGCACTTCCTCGGTGGTATCCACGAGATCTATTTCCCGTACGTGCTCATGAAGCCGATTCTCGTTGTCGCAGCGATCATCGGTGGAGCTGCTGGTGTGTTGTGGGAGTCGATCTTCAACCTGGGTCTCGTTGGCCCGGCTTCGCCAGGAAGCATTTTCGCCTGGGCCCTCGAATCGCCACCGAGCAACATCGTGTTGAACCTCATAGGCATCTTCATAGCTGCCGGCGTGACCTTCGTCATCGGTGCGCTTCTGCTCGGCTTCGGTCGGAGGGAGTCTGCGGTCGATGCTTCGATCGATCTCGAAGCAGCCCGTGAGCAGAGCGCGCAGAATAAGAAGGCTGGCAAGACACCGGCTACCGCTTCCTGAGCACCGCTTCAATCCAACTAAGGAGTAGAACCATGACCACCATTGAGGGATCAAGCATTAAAAAGCTGATCGTTGCGTGTGACGCGGGAATGGGCAGCAGCGTCATGCTGGCCAGTTCGCTGAAGAAGCAACTCGGCAAGCACGGGGTGACTGTCGAGCATTCGGCTGTCGCCGAGATCCCGGGCGACGCCGACCTGGTGTTCACCCAGACCGGTCTGGCGGATCGTGCCCGCCAGACCGTTCCGGAGGTTCCGGTTGTGCCGTTCCAGCTGTTCCTCGGCGATCCTGCCGTGGCAAAGATCGTCAAGGCGATCCAAAACGGCGAATCGTTCGAGGTCTGATCATGAGTGACGACACCGCACCTGCCCTGACCGCTCTCATCGCCGAGAAGTCGATCCGTCTCACAGAGACGGCCACAGACAAATTCGACGCGATCAGGCAGGTCGGTGCCGCTCTCCTCGAGGCCGGAGCCATCGATGCTTCATACATCGATGCCATGATCACCCGTGAGAACACTGTCTCGACCTATGTCGGCGAGGGAGTGTCCATTCCCCACGGAACGCTCGCTGGCAAAGAGTCCGTGAAAAACGACGCCCTGGCGGTCCTTCGGTTCCCTGACGGCATCGACTGGGATGGCAACGAGGTGTTCGTCTGTGTTGGCATCGCAGCCCGTGGCAACGGGCACATCGCTTTGCTCTCACAGCTTGCGACCGTGCTGATGGATCCAGCCAAGGCTGAGGCGCTGCGCGCTGCCACCACCTCTGCCGAGGTCTACGAGCTGCTGAAGCCTGACCCGGAACAAGAAGAGTAGACCGGGTGAAGGTTGCAAAATTCTATGCCCCTGGTGACATCCGCCTCGAGGACGTGGCCGAGCCGCGCGTCTCGGTCGGTGAAGTTAAGATCCGGGTGCGCAACTGTTCGACCTGTGGCACCGACGTCAAGATTTCCCGCTCCGGGCACCCGAACATGACCCCTCCGCAGGTGATGGGGCATGAGATCGCGGGCGAGATCACGGATATCGGCGGTGGTGTCAACGGCTGGGCAGTCGGAGATCGCGTGCAGGTGATCGCGGCGATCCCTGATGGCACCTGCCCGGACTGCCTGGCAGGCAAGCTCAGTGTTTGCCCTAACCAGGTGTCGATGGGTTACCAGTTCGCCGGCGGTTTCGCCGAATTCATGATCGTGCCGCGCGAAGTGCTGCGCGTCGATGGCCTCAACCGTATTCCGGAGGGCTTGAGTTTCGCAGAGGCATCCCTTGCGGAACCACTCGCGTGCGTGCTCAACGGGCAGGAACTGGCGCGTGTCGGTGAGGGCGACGTCGTGGTCGTAGTCGGGTCAGGGCCTATCGGCTGCCTGCATGTGCTGCTCGCCCGCGCGCGCGGCGCGTCCAAGATCATCCTCGTCGACATCAACACCGAACGCCTGGCCGAGGCGGCAGCAATCGTGAAGCCGAATGTGACCATCGCCTCCGCCATGACCGATGCAGTACAGGCAGTGCTCGACGCAACCGGCGGCAGGGGAGCGGATGTCGTGATCACTGCGGCAGCGTCAGCCACGGCCCAGGAGCAGGGCCTTCGCATGCTGGCTCGCCAGGGACGACTGAGCCTCTTCGGCGGCCTCGCGAAGGACTCTCCGAACATCACCGTGGATTCGAATCTCGTTCACTACCGCGAGTTGACCATTGTCGGCGTCAATGGATCGAGCCCTGCCCAGAACAAACGGGCCCTGCAGCTGATCGCATCGGGTGCGGTGCCCGTGCACGACCTGATCACCCACCGGATGCCCCTCGGCGATGTTCTCGAAGCCATCGAAATAGTGGCGCGGGGCGAAGCCATCAAAGTCACTATCGAGCCGTAAGACCGCACATCCGTACAGTCGCACATCACAAACCTCAGTAAAGTCCCAAGAAAACCAAGGAGCAGATCATGCCAGAACGTACAGTCACCGTAGCCTCGAGCGTCGGCCTCCATGCCCGCCCGGCCTCGCTCTTCAGCCAGGCTGCAGCCAAAGCGGGCGTGCCAGTGACCCTCACCAACGCAGCAGGCAAAAGCGTCAACGCGGCGAGCATCCTGGGCGTGCTGTCCCTCGGGATCGGCCACGGCGAAGAGGTCGTGCTGAAGGCAGAGGGCTCAGATGCAGAGACCGCGCTCGACAGCCTTGCAGAGTTGCTGGCCACCGATCTCGACAAGGACTAGCTGTCGACCATCGGCCTAGGCTGGTGTGATGAGCGAGAGCCTGCACCGCCAGCCGACTGCAATCGATGCGATCGCTGAGCAATGGGTCGAGACAGAACTGCAACTCTTCCCCGAGTATCGGGTATACCTCGGTCGACCCGGTCGCGAGGGCGAATATGCTGACTATTCGCCAACTGGCGCCGAGCGCGCGGCTGACGAGACCGCTGCTGCACTCCTGCTGATTCGCGAGTCCACTCCGGTCGACGCGGTGGACGAGGTGACCAAGCTCGACCTGTCCCGCACGCTCCAGCTGTCCCTCGATAAGCATGAGGCGGGTTTCGACCGGCGCGACCTGAACGTGATTGCGTCCCCGGCGCAGGGGCTGCGCGAGATCTTCGACCTCATGCCGACGGAATCCGTTGAAGACTGGCAGCACATCGCCGAGCGAATGCACGCTCTTCCAGCCGCGATGATCGGCTATCTCGAGACGCTTCGGTCTGGCATCGACAGCGGTCATGTGCCCGCGATCCGCCAGGTGCGGGAGGTGATGGCCCAGGCTGAGAAGCACGGGTCGGGCACCGGATTCTTCTTCGAGCTCGCAACTCAGGCGCAGGTCGACCTGCCATCGACTGTGGTCGCAGAACTGCAGTCGGGGGCGGAAGCTTCAGCCGCCGCATACAGGGGGCTCGTGGCCTTTCTCGGCGACGAACTGGCCCCGCATGCTGCGGAGAAGGATGCGGTAGGCAGGGAGATCTACGAACTGGCTTCCCGCGATTTCCTTGGAGCGACGATCGACCTCGACGAGACGTACGAGTGGGGCATCGAGGAGCTAAAACGCATGACCGCCGAGCAGGAGCGCGTTGCCCGCGACATCCTGCCCGGTGCATCGGTGGCTGAAGCCATTGCATTCCTCGACCAGGACAAAAGCCGCAAGCTGCATGGCACAGACGCGCTGCAGGCGTGGATGCAGGAGACGAGCGACCGGGCAGTCGACGAACTCGGCAGGGTGCACTTCGACATCCCCGAGGAGGTGCGGCGGCTGGAGTGCCGCATCGCTCCGACCCAGGAGGGCGGCATCTATTACACCCCGCCGAGCGACGACTTCGCCCGCGCCGGCCGCATGTGGTGGAGCGTGCCGGAGGGTGTCACCGAGTTCGACACATGGCGCGAGCTGACAACCGTATTTCATGAGGGAGTGCCGGGGCATCACCTGCAG
>JAODLU010000267.1 GCA_025464125.1 Microbacteriaceae bacterium
GGGACGCGACCTCGGCGGGCTCGCGCCGGTCACGCCCGCGGTGCGGTTCGGCTTCGGCTCGGCGCCCGCGAGGCCGTCGCTGACGGCCCTCACCTCCTACGTCGACTAATCCCCCCGCTGAGGAGAAGATCTTGGCGCGCTGACGAGAAGATTCTGGCGCACCGAGGAGAAGATCTTGGTGATGCGTGGCTAGTTGCCGCGGACCTTCGCGCCCTTGGCTCGGGCCGAGTCGGCGAGGTTCTCCTGGTAGGCGATCATCGCGTCGGTGAGCAACTCGTCGCCGACGGCCAGGATGCGCGCGGCGAGCAGCCCGGCGTTGGTGGCGTTGCCGATCGACACGGTCGCGACGGGCACGCCGGCAGGCATCTGGACGATCGAGAGCAGCGAGTCCATGCCGTCGAGGTACTTGAGCGGCACGGGCACACCGATGACGGGCAACGGCGTCACCGCGGCGAGCATTCCGGGCAGGTGCGCGGCTCCGCCGGCTCCCGCGATGATGACCTGCAACCCGCGCGCGTGCGCGGCGCGGCCGTAGCCGATCATCTCGTCGGGCATGCGGTGCGCGGAGACGACGTCGGCCTCGTAGGGGATGCCGAAGTCGTTCAGGATCGTGGCGGCGGCCTCCATCGTGGGCCAGTCCGAGTCCGATCCCATCACGATGCCGACACGGGGTTGCTCTGTCATGCGTGCGCTCCTTGGGGTCCGTGCTCGTAGCGTGCCACGGCTTCGCGCGCCGAGGCGAGGACGTCGTCGAGGTCGTGTCCGTATGCGTTGACGTGGCCGACCTTGCGCCCGGGCTTGACCGCCTTGCCGTACAGATGGATCTTGAGCCCGGCGTCGAGCGCGAGCACGTCGACCGACGCCGCATTCAGGTCGTCGACGGAGCCGCCCAGGATGTTGACCATGACGCTCCACGGGGCGCGGGTCGCGGTCGAGCCGAGTGGCAGGCCGAGGACGCCACGGAGGTGGTTCTCGAACTGGCTTGTCACCGCACCGTCGATCGTCCAGTGGCCGGTGTTGTGCGGGCGCATCGCCAGCTCGTTGACAAGCAGCCGTTCGTCGGTGGTCTCGAACAGCTCCACTGCGAGCACGCCGGTGACCCCGAGTCCCCCCGCGATCGTCTCAGCGATCTCGAACGCCACATCCGCGACGCGTCCGGCTGACGAGGGTGCCGGAGCAATGACTTCAACGCAGACACCGTCGCGCTGAATGCTCTCGACCACCGGCCACGCGACGAGTTCGCCGGATGGGCGCCGCGCGACGAGCTGGGCGAGTTCGCGGCGGAACTCGACGAGCTCCTCCACCAGCAGGGGCTGGCCGAGCGCCAGCCAGTCCGCGGCCCCAGCCGAGGAGGAAACAACCCGTACTCCCTTGCCGTCGTAGCCGCCGGTCGCAGTCTTCAGCACCGCCCGACCGCCGTGCTCGCCGAGAAAAGTGTCAAGCGCCGCAGCATCTTCGATGCGTGCCCAGTCGGGCATGGGAACACGGAGCGCAGCCAGGCGCTGCCTCATCTGGAGCTTGTCCTGGGCATACAGCAGGGCATCAGGGCCAGGATGCACGTGCACGCCGCGAGCGACGAGCTCGCGAAGAATCGACTGCGGCACATGCTCGTGGTCGAACGTGACGGCGTCGACCCCCTTCACGAATTCGAGCACCGTTTCGAGGTCGTGGTAATCGCCGACAGCGGTTGCGGCGAGAGCAGCGGAGCTGCCGTCCGTTTCGGCGAGCACACGAAGCTCGATGCCGAGATTGACGGCCGCGGGAATCATCATTCGGGCCAGCTGGCCGCCTCCGATTACTCCGATGATCACGAAGCCAGCCTATCGAGGCAGAGGGGCGTAGCTTCCGGAGAAGATCGCGCGCGACGAGCCAGCTACAATTTCCTGATGACTTCAATCCGCCAAGAGGCCACGAGGATCGACCGTGCTTGAGTGGGTGGTGAAGGCCTGGCGCTTTCTCTGGAATCTCTTCCTCACTTACGCGATCAAATTCGGTGTCGTCGGCATCGTCGGCTATGTGGTCGACGTCAGCGTCTTCAACGCCCTTCGCCTTGGCGCCTCTGGCCACGGTCACTTCTTCCAGGAACCGATCGGGGCGAAAATCATCTCGGTGGCTGTCGCCACACTCGTCACCTGGTTCGGCAACCGCTACTGGACTTTCAGGGAGCATCGCCGCAAGAACTTCGTGCTCGAACTGTTCGAATTCATTGTCGTCGCCATCGGGGGCCTGCTGATCGGGCTGCTCTGCCTCTGGATCTCGCACTACGCCCTTGGTGCCACATCGCTTCTTGCTGACAACATCTCCACGAATGTCGTCGGGTTATTTCTCGGCACAGCCTTCCGATTCCTTCTGTACCGCTACTGGGTATACGGGCACCATCGCAAAGATGGGCTTTCTGCGCGCCAGCACAAGACCGAGGCTGCAGCGATGGCCATCTTCGAGGATGAAGCGTCCGCTACCGCCGAAGCGGATTCTGCCAAGTAGCTACCGACTACCCCACGCCGTAGTCTCGTCGGACTCGCGGGAGGCTTCTGCCTGCCGGCGGGCGGCGATCGGATTCAGGCTCTTCTCCATCAGGTCGTGGAGGGCCGCCTGCACCAGGTCGGCACCCGGCACATCGCGCAGCACGACAGGCCTGTCGAGGCCGGTATTGACCAGCACGTCGCCACTGCCGAACATGGCCTGGAGGCCGTTCTGGCGCACCGTCACGTCATAGCCGCGGCTGTGCAGCAGTTCCTGCCTGTAGCGCACGAAGAGGCCGCCACGGATGACGACCCGTCGAGTCGTCAGCACGTAACGCCTGCTGAGCCAGCTGATGAATGGCAAAAACCAGGCGACAACGATGAGCAACGCTCCCCCGGCAAGCAGCGCGAGATTCTCCCAGGTTTCGGGCAGGCGCCCGTAGAAATAGGTGGCCGCGCCGACGGTCGCAATGAGCACGACGCAGGGCCAGAAGAGAGCCCGACCGTGCGGGTGGAGGCGCGCGATGACCCGTTCGCTCTCCCTCACCTCACCGGACATGCTCTATTCATACCTCAGATGGGTCACGTCGCCAGCGGCGACAGCCACAACTTCGCCATCGGTTGATCGGGCAACCAGCAGGCGACCCGTGTCGTCAATGCCCGATGCCATGCCGACCAGATCCTGTCCGCCCGGAAGCTGCACTCGCACGTGCTGGCCGATCGTGCTGCAGGCCGCGGCCAAGAGGCCGGCGAGGCCGCTCGCAACCGCATCGCCGTCCCACCGCAGCAACTCCGCGTAGAGCTCGGAGAACCGTCGCAGGTAGCTCGATAGCGCCAGGTCGGCCAGCTCTTCGGCCGGTGCCGCTGGATCGTTCAGCACGATGGAGGTCGACACTGGCGTCGGCAGGTCGGCCTCGCCGTTGAAAATGTTCAGTCCTGCTCCCATGACCACTGCAGTGCCGCCAGGCAACAGCTCAGCCAGCAACCCGGAGATCTTGAGGCCCTCAACCTGCACGTCATTCGGCCACTTCAGGGTCACCGAGCGCGACGGCAGCAGTGTGGCAACCGCCGACGTCATGGCGAGACCGGCCATGAGGGGGAACCAGCCGAAGTTCGCGATCGAGATCTCCTGGCCATTCGCACCGACCGGGCGAAGCAGGACTGAAATCGCGATGGCCTGCCCAGGGGGTGCGATCCAGCTGCGGCCGAGCCGACCCCGGCCCCCGGTCTGGTTGTCTGTCACGAGCACCGAGAAGTCGGACCAGCTTGCGGAATCGGCCCCGGATGCCCGCCCTACGAGCTCGGTGTTGGTGGAGCCGCACTGCTCCAGAACCTCAAGGTGCTGGGTGATGGCGGAGGAGAGGGGAAGGTGCATCCCCCAAGGCTAGCCACCGGAATGTGTGGGACTTCGCCAACGGATCCGGCGAATGGTCAACGGTAAAGTGAACGCGTGACTGCTGACAACGCCCCGATTCCCACCGCCGTGCCGAAGATCGACATGTACACGACTGCAGGGAAACTCGCCGACCTGAAGGTGCGCTACCACGAAGCCGTGACGGCGAGCGGCGAGGCGGCCATCGAGAAGCAGCACAAGAAGGGCAAGAAGACTGCCCGCGAGCGCATCGACCAGCTACTCGACCATGGCTCGTTCGTCGAACTCGACGAGTTCGTTCGCCACCGCACGCACGCGTTCGGCATGGAGAAGACGAGGCCATACGGCGATGCTGTCGTCACGGGCACCGGCACGATCCACGGTCGACAGGTTGCCGTCTACAGCCAGGACTTCACAATCTTCGGCGGTTCCCTCGGCGAGGTTGCCGGCGAGAAGATCATCAAGGTGATGGACCTGGCCCTGAAGACCGGCGTTCCGATCATCGGCATGCTCGACTCTGGTGGCGCGCGCATCCAGGAGGGCGTGGTCGCGCTCGGCAAGTACGGCGAGATCTTCAAACGCAACACTGCCGCATCAGGTGTGATCCCCCAGATCTCCATCATCATGGGTCCGGCAGCCGGCGGCGCCGTGTACTCCCCCGCGCTCACCGACTTCGTGATCATGGTCGACAAGACGAGCCAGATGTTCGTGACAGGCCCCGACGTGATCAAGACGGTCACCGGCGAAGACGTCGGCATGGAGGAGCTTGGTGGGGCCCTCACCCACAACAAGATCTCCGGTGTGGCGCACTGGCTCGCCTCCGACGAAGACGACGCACTCGACTACGCGCGCACGCTGCTGAGCTTTCTGCCAGACAATAACCTGGCCGAACATCCTGTCTATGAGAGTTCCGTCGAGCTCGAGATCACCGATGAGGACCGCAAACTCAACACCCTCATTCCCGACAGCCCGAACCAGCCGTACGACGTGAAGACAGTCATCGAGCATGTTGTCGATAACGGCGACTTTCTCGAGACGCAGCCTTTGTTCGCGCCGAACATCGTCGTCGGATTTGGGCGGGTGGAGGGTCGTGCTGTCGGCGTCATCGCGAACCAGCCGAACGCGATGGCCGGCACCCTGAATATCGAGGCCGGCGAGAAGGCCGCACGCTTCGTGCGCTTCTGCGACGCCTTTTCGATTCCGATCCTCACCCTGGTCGACGTGCCCGGTTACCTTCCCGGCACCGACCAGGAGTGGACGGGCGTCATCCGTCGAGGCGCGAAGCTGCTCTACGCGTACGCAGAGGCGACAGTGCCGCTGGTCACCGTCATCACCCGCAAGGCCTACGGCGGGGCATACATCGTCATGGGTTCCAAGCAGCTCGGCGCCGACATCAACCTCGCGTGGCCGACCGCCGAGATCGCCGTTATGGGCGGCCAGGGCGCGGT
>JAODLU010000272.1 GCA_025464125.1 Microbacteriaceae bacterium
GCAGATTCGTTCCATCGGTTTCGCCCCGCTCTTCGCGGGCGTCTGGGTATCCCCGCGGGTCTCCGCTGACGAGGCATGGGAGGTTCTGACCATGCGCAAAGCCATGCTCGCCACTGTGCTTCGCACACCGAACCCCCGGTTCGGCCGACCCATGACCGAGGCCTGGTCGAGCACAGTGATCGATGAGATGTACACCGGATTCATCGACTCGTTCTCACCGTTCGCTGACATCGGCGACCGTGAGGTGGCTCCCGCAGACGCTCTCGTGCTTCGAACCAGCCTGATGAACGCATGGCGACTGTTCAAGGAACAGGATCCGGACCTCCCCCAGGCCATGGGGCTCGGCAGTTCACTCAGGGTCGAGGCGCGGCAACTGTTCGTCAGCCTCTACGATCGCCTCGCGCCCGGCGCGGAGCAGCGGGTGCGGCAAGCTGTAGCTGCCGCTGAACTGGAAGCCGGCACGAACCACTCGTCGCTCGTCGCCTCATACACAGTGGAAGCGCGGCTGGAAGAGCTCGAGCGGTTGAGGCGAGCCGGCTCGCGCCTCAGTTGACGATGTGCATCGCGCGCGCGGCATCCGTAATCGAGTCTGAGAGCGACGGATAGACGGCGAAGGCACGGGCGACCTGGTCGACCGTGAGCCTGTGCTCAACCGCGATCGCGATCGGCAGGATCAGTTCAGACGCACGCGGAGCCACAATGACTCCGCCGATGACCGTGCCTGAGCCGGTGCGGGCGAAGAGTTTCACGAACCCGTCCTTGATACCCATCATCTTCGCCCGCGGGTTCGAGGCCAGCGGCAGCTTGTAGATGTCGCCCTGGGCCACGCCATCCTCGATTTGTTTCTGTGACCAGCCGACAGTCGCAATCTCTGGCTGGGTGAAGATGTTCGATGTGACGTTCCGAAGCTCCGTCGGCGAAACCGCGTCTCCCATCGCGTGGAAAACGCCTGTGCGGCCCTGCATGGAGGCCACGGATGCGAGCGGCAAGAAGTCTGAGCAGTCCCCTGCGGCGTAGATGGATGGCATCGACGTACGGGCCACCCGGTTCACCCGGATGTGACCTGAATCCGTCAGCTGCACGCCTGCTTCTTCGAGGCCTATGCCCTTCGTGTTCGGAACCGAACCTACGGCGATCAGCGCGTGGCTGCCCTCGACCGTTCGACCGTCAGAAAGGGTGGCAACCACCCCGTCGGGGGTGCGGGTAACCGAATCTGCACGCGACTTCGACAGCACAGTCATGCCATTGCGTCGAAAGACGTCTTCAATGACTCGTGCGGCGTCCGCGTCTTCACCTGGCAGCACCTGTTCGCGCGAGGAGATGAGGGTGACTTTCGAGCCGAGAGCGGTGAACGCCGAGGCGAACTCGGCGCCGGTCACGCCCGAGCCGACGACGATGAGGTGCTCCGGGGTTTCCTGCAGCGTATAGAGCTGTGTCCAGGTGAAGATGCGCTCGCCGTCGGGCTTCGCGGTGGGCAGGATGCGAGGACTCGCGCCGACGGAGACAACGATGGTGTCGGCATCCAGTTCATCGAAATCTGTGCGGGCTTTGCCCCTGCCGTTCGAGACGATGACGCGATTTGGCCCGTCGAGGCGACCCTCGCCCTGGATCACCGTGACACCAGCCTTGATCAGCTGTGACTTCATGTCTTCGGACTGCTGGCGCGCCAGGCGCTGCACGCGCTGGTTGACGGCCGCGAGATTCACGGTCACCTCGGGCCTGACCGGTCTGCCCGACTCGCCGCGGGTAAAGAACTGCACACCGAGTTCGGCAGCTTCACCTATGGCGTTCGCGGCTTCGGCGGTCGCGATCAGGGTCTTCGACGGAACAACATCGGTGAGCACCGCTGAACCGCCGACACCGATCCGCTCAACGAGGGTTACCTCAGCGCCAAGCTGTGCCCCGGCCAGCGCTGCTTCGTAGCCTCCCGGCCCCCCGCCAACGATCGCGATGCGCTGCTTTCGCTCGAACTCATAGGCCATAGTTCAATTCTCTCCCGCTCGCGGTGGCTACAGCCACACGACCCGACCATTTGCTTCCACGCGCATGGGGCGTTAAGTGGAACAGGGAAGGACTCTCATGACTGGAACATTCACCGCGAAAGCAGAGATAACGATCGGAGCACCGAGCGCCGAGGTGTGGCAGGCGCTGACAGATCCGGCGATCATCAGTTCGTACTACTTCGGCACCCGGGTGACGACCGACTGGAAGGTCGGCAGCCCCATCACCTGGCAGGGCGAATGGGAGGGCAGGAAATACGAGGACAAGGGCGTCATCCTCGAGGTCGAGCCCGGCAGGCTGCTGAGCAACAGCCACTTCAGCCCGCTCGGCGGTCAGCCTGACGTGCCGGAGAACTATCACACGCTGACGTACGTTCTCGAGCCGCATGGACCGACGACGGCCGTGACTCTCACCCAGGACAACGCGTCGAGCGAAGAGGAAGCCGAGCACTCCAGACAGATGTGGGAAACGATGCTGCACGGCCTGAAAGAGGTTGTCGAGCACGGTCACCAATAGGGTTGTGCAATGTCTACGCACCCGCTCGATGACCCTGCAGTGAATCCTTTCGACGTGGCGGCAACCGCCGCTCTGGAGATCGCAGAACGCACAGGTGTCGATCGGCACGACATCGCCCTGACGCTCGGCAGCGGGTGGGGCAAGGCTGCTGACCTGATCGGCGAGACGACTGCAACCATCCCGGCGGCCGAGATCACAGGCTTCAGCAAGCCAGCCCTCGAGGGCCATGTCGGCACGCTGCGTTCGGTGCTGCTTCCGAGCGGAAAGCGCGCCCTCATAATCGGCGCCCGCACTCACTATTACGAGGGCCACGGCGTTCGCCGCGTAGTGCACAGCGTGCGCACGGCCGCCGCAACCGGCGCGAAGATCATGATCCTCACCAACGGCGCAGGTGGAATCAAGGAGACCTGGACGCCCGGCTCCCCCGTACTCATCAGCGACCACATCAATCTCACCGCGGACTCACCCCTCGAGGGCGCGACATTCATTGACCTGACCGACCTCTACGCTGCGCGCCTGCGCGCCATCGCCCGCTCAGTCGACCCGACGCTCGACGAAGGCGTCTACACGCAGTTCCGCGGCCCGCACTACGAAACCCCCGCCGAGGTGCAGATGGCGAAAGCCATTGGCGGTCACATCGTCGGAATGTCCACAGCGCTCGAGGCGATCGCCGCACGGCAGTCCGGCATGGAGATTCTCGGGCTCTCGCTCATTACGAATCTTGCAGCGGGCATCCAGAAGACCCCGCTCAGCCACGAAGAGGTGCTCGAGGCCGGGCGCGAGGCAGAGCCCCGCATCAGCGCCCTGCTCGCGAAAATCGTGGCGGAGCTCTAGTGGACCTGCTGGCCTCGGCGAAGGCCTGGCTCGACCAGGATCCCGACCCGGAAACCCGTACCGAGCTGTCGAAGTTGATCGCGGATGCCACCGCAGGAGACACCGCCGCCACCCTCGAGTTGCACGACCGCTTCGACACCAGGCTCGAGTTCGGCACTGCCGGCCTCCGGGGACGCATCGAGGCCGGCCCCAACCGCATGAACCGCGTGCTGGTCGCCCAGGCTGCCGCGGGTTTCGCTGCCTACCTGCTTGCGGCCTCCGCCAGTCCGAGCGTCGTGATCGGCTACGACGGGCGCAAGAACTCCCAGGTATTCGCGCGGGACACCGCTGAGCTCATGGCTGGAGCCGGCGTGCGCGCCATCCTGCTGCCGCGGTTGCTGCCGACACCTGTGCTTGCCTTCGCTGTGCGGCACCTCGACGTGAGCGCCGGCGTGATGGTCACCGCCAGCCACAACCCGCCGGAAGACAACGGCTACAAGGTCTACCTCGGCGGGCTCGACCACGGCGCCCAGATCGTTCCGCCCGCGGATGCCGGCATCGCCGCGCACATCGAAGCCGTCGCGGCCACGCTGC
>JAODLU010000307.1 GCA_025464125.1 Microbacteriaceae bacterium
CGAGCGTTTCATCGCCGACCAGGATGCCGGAGCGCCCGAGTTCCTCGAGCTGCGCGCCAAGGGCGCTGCCCACCCGATCGAGGCAACCGGCAAGGAACTGCGCTCACTCTTCGCCTGGAAGCAGGTCGACGAGGACTACGTAGACGGTTCCGCCGCCCGCTAGTCGCCCGCCTGAACAAAAGCCCCGGCCTCGCGGCCGGGGCTTTTGCGTTTCCCGGCTGCTGCGTCCAATAGAGTGAGCCTCAACCCGGGGGAACATCATGAAGAAGCCTGTCATCATCGCTGCCGTCGCCGGCATCCTGCTCGCTGTGGGCTTTGCCGCACCCGCGCAGGCCGATACGACCACCACGAGCACAGTGACCACGCTCACTGCAGGGGATGTTACGACCGCTATTTACCCGATGAGCTTTCCCCCGATGGTTGCGGCCGGCCCCGTCACCCTTCCCGCGTCATTCACAGTTTCGGAAGCCGACCAGTTCAAGTCGTCGAGCCTGTCTCCGGGTACTCCGGCAGCGGACTGCACCGCCCGCAACGTCAATTCGTTCACGATGGCGTTCACCATTGTCAACGGCAGTATTGCGGGATCTCCGACGTCGAGCCAGGTGGGCCTGTTCCTTGGCGGCACCGACCCGACTTTCGCGGACGCAAGCAATTTCACCTACACCGGTGCTGGCGCGGCTGCAGTGGACGGTGGAGTCATTAACATCACCATCCCCGCGTCGGAAACACCCCAGTCCGGAACGGTCACCCTGACCTATCCGACACCAGTGGCGATCGCATCGCTCGTGCAACTCGTCGGATTCTTCGCCGGCGACATCACGATCGACTCCGCGAGCTTCAGCGTGACGGATACCTGCGCCGATCCGATCCCTGCCGCCGTGCCAGACCCTGAGCCCCAGCTGGCGTCGACCGGCTACGAGGTGCTGCCGATCGGGCTCGGAGCCACGGCGCTGCTTGCCGCCGGAGTGTGCTTCGCGCTGACGGCTCGTCGCTCGCGCCGCGCCTAGCGACACCACGCATGCCGGGATCCCCTAGTCTGGGCACAACCCGGGGGAAATCCATGAAGAAGCCTGTCATCATCGCTGCCGTTGCCGGCATCCTGCTCGCCGTTGGATTTGCCGCGCCCGCGCAGGCGGATACGACCACGACGACGACGGTAACCGCGGTCACCGCAGGCGACATCACCACGGCGGTCTACCCCTTTGCGCTGCAGCCCATGGTGCCGGCAGGGCCTGTGACCTTCCCGCTCTCTTTCACCGTCACTTCGGATGACAATTTTCCGTCCTCCCTGCTTTTTCCGGGTGCTGCGGCTGCCGAGTGCACACGAGCGGTGAGCTCGTTCACGATGGCGTTCACAATCGTCAACGGAGCCGATTCTGTAGGTCCACCGTCGAGCCAGGTTGGGCTGTTCCTCGGCGGCGGCGATCCCGACAACTTCGCTAACAGCGACTTCACCTACTCGGGTGCCGGTGACGCAGGCATATCCGACGGAATCGTCCACATCCTCATTCCCGGTTCGCAAGCACCTCAGTCGGGCACAGTTACGCTGACCTACCCGGCAGCCGTGCCGGTCGCCTCCCTCGCCCAGTTCGTCGGATTCGATGAGGGCGACATCACAATCACCTCGGCCAGCTTCAGCGTCACCGACACCTGTGCTGACCCGATTCCGGCCGCAGTGCCTGACCCTGAGCCCGAACTTGCGGCTACGGGCTACGAGGTCCTGCCGATCGGACTCGGCGCCGCCGCGCTGCTTGCGGCCGGCGTGTGCTTCGCGCTGACCGCTCGTCGCTCGCGCCGCGCCTGAGTCGCCCTAGCGGGGAGCGCGCAGCCAGGCCGTTCCGCGCAGGTCGAGCTCTGTCGCATCCGTCTTCTGCAGGATCACCATCAGAACCGCGTCGCAGTGCGAGCAGCGCACGATGAAACTGTGCGGCTTCTCGTAGACCATGGCTCGCGCGAGTTCCGTGGTGTCTCCGCAGGAGGCGCAGCGGGCGGATGCCGACGTCACGTCGAAATCGAAGACCTCGCTGAGCGGTCCCGCCAGGGCGTTGCCGTCAACGTGCTTGCCATCCGTCATCAGGCACCTCTCATCTCAGGCACCGCCGAAGCGCTCGGTCTTGACTCGGGCGGGATCGTGGCCGAGCTCGACGAGCCAGCTCGCGACCGCCTCGACGAAGGGCGTCGGCCCGCAGACGAAGACGGCGGGGTTCTCGGCGGCGGGAATGACGGCGGCGGCCAGCGTCTCGCGGGTAAGCCGGCCGATCGGGCCGGTCCATGAGCCAGGGCCCTTGCGGGTGTAGATCCAGGTGACGTCGAGCGCGGGGCCGGCCAGGTCATCGATCTCTTTCGCGTAGAACGCGTCATCGTCCGTGCGCGCCGAGTACAGCAGCCGGAAGGGAACAGCGCTTGCAGCGGCGGCGTGCTGGCGCATCATCGCCATCAGGGGCACGACGCCGGAACCGCCGCCGATGAGCTGCACGGGCTCAGTGGCACCCTCGCGCCAGACGAACCAGCCGCCGAGCGGGCCGCGCACCTCGAGCTGGTCGCCGGGCATGATGTCCATGGTCAGGTAGGGCGACACCTCGCCATCGGGAATGCGGTCTACGGCGAGCTCGACCAGTCCGCTGCCGACGGAGGCGATCGAATACGAGCGGGCTGCCTGGTAGCCGTCTTCCGAGGTCAGGCGCACATCCAGGTGCTGGCCCGCGAGGTTCCCCGGCCAGTGCGGAACGTCGAGTTCGATCACGCGGCCGCTCGGGGTCGCGTACGACGTCTTCGATACCGTAGCGGCCATCCAGTGCGCTGTCACCGTTTGGCGATCACGAGTAGCGCTCTTCGCGCCAGGGGTCACCGTAGGTGTGGTACCCGTTCTGCTCCCAGAAACCGGGCTCGTCCTGCTGCTGCATCTCGAGCCCCCTGATCCACTTCGCGCTCTTCCAGAAGTAGAGATGGGGCACGAGAAGTCGCACGGGCCCGCCATGTTCGGGTTCGAGGGGTTCTCCGTCGAACTCGAACGCGAGCCACGCCTTGCCGTCGAGCAGGTCTTCGAGGGGCAGGTTGGTGGTGTAGCCGCCGTAGGAGTGCGCCATGACGAACTCGTCGGTCGTCTCGACGTCGGCAAAGAGAGTATCGAGCGAGACACCACGCCACGTCGTGCCGAGCTTCGACCAGCGGGTGACGCAGTGGATGTCGGTGTCCACGGTTTCGATAGGCAGCGCCATCATCTCGTCCCAGCTCCAGGTGTGGAGAGTCGCATCATCCGTGCGGATTGAGAACTGCCAGTCGGCCGTATCGACCTCGGGTGTCGGACCGGCAGAGAGCACCGGAAAGTCCCGGGTGAGGAACTGCCCTGGGGGAAGGTCTGGGCCAGGCTCGCGACGCCGACCGGTGAACCCGCGGGAGATGACTGCCATGCCTTAACAGTACCGACGCAGCGGCGGGAGTTTACGATGGACCATGGTCTCTCTCGCTCTCGGCATCCCGGCCATTCGCCGCGACCCGACCGAGATGCGCTCGATGGCTGGCAGGCCCGATGTGCAGGGGCTGGTCGATCGCTTTGGGCGCACCGCCCGCGACCTGCGCATCTCGGTGACCGAGAAGTGTTCGCTGCGCTGCACATATTGCATGCCGGAGCAGGGGCTGCCGGCGATCCCCCGTGACGACCTGCTCACCCCGGTGGAGATCGCGCGGCTGGTCGGCATCGCGGTTCGGGATCTCGGTGTTCGCGACATCCGCTTCACTGGAGGCGAGCCGCTCATGCGGGCAGATCTTGCAGAAATCATCGCCCTGTCTTCGGCGGTTGCTACTGCGCCCGACGGCGAGCGGGCTTCGCTGTCGATGACGACCAACGCGATCGGGCTCGATCATCGCATCCTCGAGCTTGTCGCCGCGGGCCTCACACGCATCAACATCTCCCTCGACACAGTCGACCGCGACCATTTCGCGAGGCTCACCCGCCGCGACCGCCTGCCGTCAGTGTTCGCCGGCATCGAGTCAGCGAAGGCGGCTGGTGTCACGCCGCTGAAGATCAACGCAGTGCTGATGCGCGACACCCTGGCCGGAGCCGCCGACCTGCTCGAGTGGGCGCTGGCGAACGAGGTGCGCCTGCGTTTCATCGAGCAGATGCCGCTCGACGCCGACGAAGCATGGGCGCGAGACAACATGGTGGATGCCGCCGAGCTGCTCGATGTGCTCGGTGCGCGTTTCACGTTGGCCGAGCCACACCGCGAAGACCCCTCAGCGCCGGCGGAGGAGTGGCTCGTCGACGGCTATTCGGGTGCGGACGGCCCGGCTACCGTTGGCATCATCGCGTCGGTCACACGTTCCTTCTGCGAGGCCTGTGATCGCACCCGCATCACCGCCGAGGGCACTGTGCGGTCCTGCCTCTTCGGTGATGACGAAACCGATCTTCGGGGACTCCTTCGCAGCGGCGCCGCAGATTCAACGCTGGCCGACTACTGGCGCGCTGCGATGTGGGGCAAGCAGGCAGGTCACGGCATGGCACTGCCGGGGTTCGTGCGCCCGGTGCGCAGCATGGGTGCAATCGGTGGCTGAGCGCGGGGACGTGCGGGTGCGGTACTTCGCGGCGGCGGCCGAGGCTGCTGGTCGTGAAGAGGAATCTATGGCGCCGGTCGCGACGGTCGGGGCGCTGAAAGCCTTGCTGCTCGAGCGCTACGGCGAACCGATGGCGCGGGTGCTGAAATCTGGCTCGTTCCTCGTAGACGGTGTGGTCAGCCGCGATGATTCGCGTTCGATCGGCCTCAGCGTAGACGTGCTGCCCCCGTTTGCCGGCGGCTGAACACATGGCAGTCGACATGCACTACGTGACCCTCAAGTGGGTAAAGCCGGAAGACCTGAACGCCAGAGGCACGCTCTTCGGCGGCAGCCTGCTGCGCTGGATCGACGAGGAGGCCGGCATTTACTCGGTGCTGCAGCTCGGAACGCAGAGCGTTGTCACCAAGTACATGTCGGAAATCAGCTTCGAGAGTTCGGCAGTCGTTGGCGACATGATCGAGCTGTCCCTCGGCGCCTTCGAGTTCGGCCGGACATCGATCACGCTGAGGGCAGAAGCGAACAATGTGTTCACGAAGGCGAAGATCCTGACCATCGAGAAGATCGTGTTCGTCAATGTCGACGAAAATGGGCGACCGAAGCCGCACGGTTTCACCGACGTCACCCTTGGCCGGGATCGGATCCCGGCCAAGAGCGATGATGAAGCTGTTACTTGACCATCCACGCCTTCAGGTAGCTGTCCCTGACACCGGGGAACGTGACGAGGGGGACCTTGTCAGCGTTCTTCTTTGTTGCGACCATCACGGCTTCGAGAGGGTCGGCATCGAACTTGTCGCCGACGCTGATGCGTGCCAGCACGTCAGCCGCACGAAGGTTTCCACCGAGCGTGTCCCACTGCACGCTCGCGAACATCTTGCCCGCTTTGATATCCGCGATGCTCGACTTGTTCGGCGCGATTCCGATGATCTTCGGCAGTGGCAGGCCGGCCGCAGTGATCGCGTCCGGCAGGCCGATCGCGATGTCGTCCAGCGCGATCGCGAAGTACTCGGTGTCCGGCTTGCGCTGGAGGTAGCTGACAATCTGGCCAAGGAGGGTGGCTCCGGCATCCGCCTGGTTGATCTCGAACGGACTGACTTTGCCCCCAGCAGCCTCGATCTTTTTCGAGAACGACTCGTACTGGTAGACGTAGGCGGGTGAGCTCGGGTCGTACATGTAGGTGACATGGTTGAGGTCCTTGGCGTCCGCGATGACCACATCGGCCTGCAACTCGGCGATCGTCTTGAAGTTGATCGGGCCATCGGCCTGGCCGACGATGGGGGAGTCGCCACCGATAGCGAGACCCGGCTTCAGCGAGTTGCCGATGATCGGGATGCCAGCGGCTTTCGCGGCCTCAGCCTGGCTGGCGATGGTGTCGTAGGACTGCACCGCGATGTAATAGATGAAGTCAGGCTTCAGTGCGATGGCAGCTTCGAATGAACTCACGAACGATTCGGGGGTGAATTCGGCGACGATCGAGCGTGACGTCCAGCCGAGGGCTGTGGTGCCGTCGATGAACTCATTTGCGACGCGGGTGCAGACGTCCAGCGGGCAGGTGATGACTATCGCGAACTTGCCAGCAGGGGCCTTCTTGCTGAGGGCTTTCAGTTCGGGGGCTGCAGGCAGCACCGAGTTCTTGTCGACCTGTGCCTGCGCAGCAGCCTTGACACCTGCGTCGATCGACCCGACCTTCGTTGTCGCGCCGCCCGAACTGCAGCCGGTCAAAACGAGCGCTGTGAGCAACAGCCCGACTGAAAGCGACGTCATTGTCTTTCTCATTGGATCTCCTCAGTGTGATGCAGTGAATGGTGCGGTGTGATGGTGCGGTCCGGGATCGCCTGGACGCGGGCGCTCCAAAAAACCGCCCGGCGTGGAGCGGCGCGAACGGCGATGCGTGACCTACAGGGTCAGTGCTGCCAGCTTGCGAGGATGGGGGGCACCGGGCCGACCAGGTTCATACGGTCGACATAGAGGTGGTTGATCGCGACCGACATGTCGTTGAGGCAGCGTGCGAGCACGTTGGGAGTACGCACGGACGCCGAACCTCCCCACGAGTGGCACCACTTGATCAGCTCGTCGCTGACCCGTGTCATCCAGGCGCAGGTCACCTGGATTCGCGCGGTCTGCAGGTCGGTAGGGCCGCCGGGCTCATTCTGCGCGTCGGCGAAGACCTGGCGGCAGTACGCGCGCACGGCCTGGTACTGGGCCTCATGCTGTGCGAACTCGTAGAGGAAGATCTGCGATTCGCCGATCGTGCCCTCGTAGCCAACACGGGTCTTCGTAGAGATGACCTTCGCGATTTCGGAGAATGAGCGCCGCACGAGTCCCAGGGTGAACGACACGTGCTGGGCGTAGACGGTGGAGAGGAAACCGACCCGGTAGACGGACTCCGGGCGACGACTCGTGGGCGTTGGCAGTGGCACTATTCGAGCGTCCGGGACGAAAACGTCGTCGGCAGCGTAATCCCAGCTCGCGGTCGACTGGAGGCCAGCAACGTTCCAGTTGCCGAGCAACTCTATGTCTGCGGCATCCATGATCGGGAAGAGCCACAAGGGAGCACCATCTTCGAAGATCTGCGTGCCGTCGGCTTCGTAGGCGAAGCAGCCGCCGGCGATGAGCGTTGCCGCGCTCGACCCGCTGCCGAACTGCCAGTGGCCGGTGACGCGATAGCCGCCGTCGACCCGCACGGCCTTGCCGAGGGGAGCGGCCTGGCCGCAGAGCATGCCGCGACCGGTCGCTCCGATCAGCGGCTCCGCTGTTTCAGGGTCGAGCACTGAGGCGACCATCGAGTTCGCGAACGAGTAGACCATGAGCACCCAGCCGGCAGACCCGTCGGCATAGGCGAGTTCCTCGATCGCATCCATGGCATCGAGGATGTCTGTGCCACCGAGTCCGCCCCACTCCTCGGGGATGAGGCCCCACGGGAGCTCGGAATCGATGATGGCTGCGACTGCGGCGTCCGTCAGGCGACCCTGCGCCTGGCCCGCATTTGCCTCGTCCGATATCAGGGGACTGATGCGTCGAGCCCTGGCGAGCAGATCAGGGCCGGGCTTCGTGAATGAGGCTCCCGGCTTGGTGCGAGCGTCTGTAACCTGCGTCATATCCATCCTTCGCCATTGAAATTGTGGATTCACTGCAGTGTCACCACAACAAAGCGGCACTCCGGTGGCTCCAGCGTAAACCCGAGCGATAGTGCAGCGCAAGCAAACTATCGAACCCCGGTAATTCGTTTGAGCTAAACAGTGCTTCTGTTATCGTTCGGCTACTTAGCAAAGGAGCTACCGTGTCACTGACCAGCGCAGACATCGAAGCATTCATCGATTCGCAGTTAAGTCGCCAGGCGATCCAGGACCTGATCGCGAATTACAGCACGTACGTAGACACCCGCCAGAAAGACAAATTTCCGTCTCTTTGGCATGATGACGCGACCTTTTCGACGGTCGGCAGCGACACGGTCGTGGGTGCTGCCGCGATCGGGGAGATGATCTCGGGCACGTGGGCGGCGACCAGCGACAGCCGCCACTATCCCTCGAACATCGTCATCAACTTCGCGGACGCTGATCACGGTCATTCGACCGCGCACGTGATCAGTCTTGTCGATTTCCCAGGCGGACTGTTCCAGCTCTATGTGGCGTCGTACGACGACCACTT
>JAODLU010000040.1 GCA_025464125.1 Microbacteriaceae bacterium
ACGGCTCTCGGACTCATCGTTCTGACCGTCGTCGTGCTCGCGCCGTCATTGCGCGTGCTGGTCGAGCAGCGCCAGCAGATCGCGGCCCTGCAGGCGAACGTCAGGGATTCGAAGGCTTCGGTGACCGGCCTCAAGGAGCAGCGCGCCCGCTGGGACGACCCCACCTACATCGAGGCTCAGGCCCGCGCGCGCCTGAGCTACGTCTTCCCCGGTGAGTACAGCTATGTCGTGCAGGATGACGGCTCGACCGGCCCCGTGCAGAACGGCCAGCCGATCAGCTCGTCCATCCAGGCGACGAAGGTCGACTGGGTTGCGACGATGCTCTCGTCGGTGTTCACGGCAGGGCTCACGGATGCCCCGGCGCACGAACTCGTAGCGCCGATCGTTGGCGGCACACAGTGACCACGCCCCCGTTCGACCCGCCGACCGCGCAGGATATCGCGACGGTCTCGCACCAGCTCGGGCGCCCCGCCCGCAACGTGATCGGCATCGCTGCGCGCTGTGCCTGCGGCAACCCGACGGTCGTGGCCACGAGCCCTCGGCTGGCAGACGGCACCCCTTTCCCGACGCTGTACTACCTGTCGCACCCGGCAGCGACGGCCGCGATCTCGACTCTCGAAGCCAACGGAGTGATGCCCGAACTCGCGGCGCTTCTCGTCGACGACATCGCGGATGGCTACCTGGCCGCGCACGAAAGCTACCTCGCCGACCGTGAGGGCATCGAGCATGTCGCCGAGATCGAGGGCATCTCTGCCGGTGGCATGCCAACCAGGGTCAAGTGCCTTCACGCGCTCGCCGGGCACTCGCTGGCTGCAGGACCTGGCGTCAACCCGATCGGCGACCTCGCCCTCGAACAGGCAGACTGGTCGCCGCTCGTCTGCGAATGTGCAACATATGAGTGACGCCGGGCGTGAGTAGCGAACGCACGGGCCGGCGGGCAATCCGGGGCGTTGCCTGCGGCGTGCTGCTGGCGGTTGTGGCCGCGGTGCTCGTTGCGTCCCCGGCTTCGGCTGACAGCATCCGCGACCGTGAGTACTGGCTCAGCAGCTACGGCGTCACTGCCGCCTGGAACACAACGAGAGGCGCCGGGGTCACCGTCGCGGTGATCGACACGGGCATCGATGGCACCCACCCCGACCTCACAGGCCAGGTGATCGGCGGAACGGATGTCTCGGGCATCGGTGCCGCTAACGGGCAGAAGCCGATCGGCGAAGACAGCCAGCACGGCACCATGGTCGCGTCGATGCTGGCAGGCCACGGTCACGGGTCGGGAGCCGGCGTCATCGGCGTCGCCCCCGCAGCGAAGCTGCTCGCGGTGTCGATCGGTTTCGGAGTTGGCACCACGAACTCCGACGACCAGATCGCCACAGGCGTGCGTTGGGCGGTCGACAACGGCGCGAAGATCATCAACATGTCGCTCACGCGCAACACCCTGGACTGGCCGACCAGTTGGGATGACGCGTTCCTCTACGCCATGCAGCATGACGTGATCATCGTGGCCGCTGCTGGCAATCGCGGCAGCGGGACCACCGAGGTCGGCGCCCCCGCAACGATGCCCGGCGTCGTCGTAGTCGCGGGCGTGAACCGCGCGGGCAAGGCCAGTTTCGACGCGTCGTCGCAGGGCATAACGCTCACCGTGGCAGCCCCCAGCGAGGACCTCGTTGGTGCGAGCCCCGGCGGGGGCTACCTGTCATGGGCAGGCACGAGTGGCGCGACGCCGCTGGTGTCCGGCGCGCTCGCGCTCATTCGTGCTGCACATCCTGACCTCGATGCCGGAGACGTGATCAACCGGCTCACCAAGACCGCGACACCGGCCGGGGATGCCATCAGTTACGGAAGCGGGCTGCTGAACGTCGACAAAGCGGTCACCGCCACCGTCGCGAAGGTGAAGGCCGACCCGGCAGACGACCTGAAGGAATGGATTCGGCTGAACCGCAGGGCTACCGCTGCGCCGACCCCGGCGCCCAGCAGCACCGCGACGCCCACGCCGACGCCAGCGCCTGTCGCTGGTGCATCCACTCCCTTCGGATCAGTGCTGCCGAGCGTCGACGCCCTTCGCAATACGGGGCTGCCGCTGCTCATCTACGCGGCGTTCCTCGCCCTCCTCGTGCTGCTCGTTCGGGGCATGGTGCTGGAGTTCAGGCGCACTCGGCGCAAGTAATAGACTCTCTTTCGTGCCCAAAATCCTGATCGTTGGCGGCGGCTACGCCGGTTACTACACCGCGCTGAAGCTCGAGCGCACCATGCGCCCAGGTGAAGCGCAGGTCACCATCGTCGACCCGCTGCCATACATGACCTACCAGCCGTTCCTGCCGGAGGTCGCAGCCGGGTCCATCGAGCCGAGGCACGCAGTAGTTTCCCTGCGTCGTCACCTTCACAGCACAACGGTCATCACCGCGAAGGTCACGGGCATCAGCCACGCAACGAAGACCGCCACCATCACGCCGGTCATCGGCGAACCGTGGGAGATCGACTACGACATCATCGTCGTGACGGCCGGCGCGGTCTCGCGCACCTTCCCGATTCCGGGTGTTGCCGACGAGGCCATCGGCCTCAAGACCATCGAAGAGGCGACCGCCGTTCGCGATCGCGTGCTCACCAACTTCGACAAAGCCGCACTGCTGCCAGCCGGCCCCGAGCGCGACCGCCTCCTCACCTTCACCGTTGTCGGCGGCGGGTTCGCGGGCATCGAGATCTTCGGCGAACTTCGCAGCCTCGCGAGCGCGCTTCTGCGCAACTATCCGACGCTCACCTTCGACGACACGCACTTCCACCTCATCGAGGCGATGGGTCGCATCATGCCAGAGGTGTCGCTGAAGACGAGCCTCTGGGTCATCAAAAACCTCGCCCAGCGCGGTGCCGAAATCCACCTCGACACGCAGCTCACCTCGGCCGTCGGCGGCAAGATCGAACTCTCCACCGGCCAGTCGTTCGAGACCGACCTCATCGTCTGGACCGCCGGAGTCATGGCCAACCCCGTGCTTCGCAACACCGACCTTCCAGTCGAAGAGCGCGGGCGCCTGCGTGTCGGCGCCGACCTGCGGGTCATCGACGACAACGGCGTTGTAGAAGACGCCTGGGGAGCCGGCGACGTGAGCGCAGTGCCAGACCTCACCGGTGCAGGCGTCGGCGGATTCTGCGTACCGAACGCCCAGCACGCTGTACGCCAGGGCAAGCTGCTCTCGCAGAACCTTCTCGGTCACCTTCGCGGCGACCTGCCCCGCGAGTACTTCCACAAGAACCTGGGCGCTGTCGCAAGCACCGGACTCTACGTCGGAGCATTCCAGTCGGGCAACATCGGCATCACCGGCCTTCCGGCATGGTTCATGCACCGCGGGTACCACGGCCTGGCCATGCCGATGTGGGAGCGCAAGATCCGCGTCTTCGGCGGCTGGGTCCTCAACTTCCTGTTCGGCCGCGACATCGTCTCGATCGAGGCCCGCGAGACTCCGCGTGCGGCCTTCGAGGAATTCGCTTCCCGCCCCAAGGTCTAGGCCAGGGTCCAGACACGCGGCGCAGAGCGCGCTGCCAATCGGCCCTGTCGAGCATCGATATCGGCCCGGCGCTCACTGCTACGCTGAGCCGATCTTGTGAACGAGATCCGGTCGCACTATTCGGGCCGATGCACACGACCGAAAGATGAAGACGTGACCTCTTTCCCCTCCATCCTTGTCGCGGCTGACGGATCCACCGC
>JAODLU010000319.1 GCA_025464125.1 Microbacteriaceae bacterium
GGGTTCACAATGATCGACTTCCCGGTCTACGACGAGGCCGCCGCAGAGCGGCACTGGCGAGAACTGCTCGCGCTGTTCGACAGCGAGCTCGCTCAGGCCAGCTGAGCCGGTGGGCTGTCCCGCCTCGGGATGAGTGTCCGCAGGTCACGTGTCCTGGAGAAGCACCGGTCCTGAGGTGCTGAAGGCCCACGAACGACAGACCGCCCCTGGCCAGAATGGCCAGAGGCGGTTTGTTTGTGGACCCTAGGAGATTCGAACTCCTGACCTCCTCGATGCGAACGAGGCGCGCTACCAACTGCGCCAAGGGCCCGCAGTGCGTTGCTACGTTATCACGCAGCCGCTGGGCGACGAAGACGCGGGTTAGCCCGCAGCACGCCTGCGACGAAGCACTGCGTCGAGGTCGGTCATGCCCGCTTCGGTCTCGCCGACGATACCCATGGAGGCGAACCTGCTGGCGACCGCCGGGGCTGCGGCCGTACGACGGAAAGGCGTGACCTCAGGCTCCCGCTGTGCTTCGCGAAGTGCGCGCTCGGAGTCTGCAGCCGCCTGGCGAAGTTCGGCTGCACTCTCGAGGGATGCTGCCACCGCGCGGGCGACCTGCGGGCCTGAGAGGTAGAGCGGTTTGGGCACCGGCACCGGCGTCCACTCGCGTTGCACCGCGGGCTGCTGTGCGACCTGCTGGCGCCTGACCGCGACCGAGGGCTGGGCCCTGAGCTCAGTGGCCAGTGCACCCCTGGCGCGGCCGACTGCGGCCATCTGGCCGAGCATCGCGAAAGATCCGACCGCGACTACTGCGGCGCCCCCGAGCAGCAGCCAGGTGCCCGCAGCCAGCAGCTGCCCGACGCCGAAACCAGCCGCGACGAATGAGGCGACGAGCAGGAGTGTGGTCACGAGCCGGGAACGACGAAGCCTGCGGGCAGCGGACGATGTGACCGCGACATCCGCCGCGAGTACCGGACGCAGTTCAGCGAGCTGGCGGGAGGCCGCGAGCTGGCGCGTGTCGATCAGTTGGCGGGTCGCCGCGAGTTGCCGTGCAGCTGCGCGTGCCGTCGATGCGTCCTGGGCTTTGGCAACAGCAGCTTCGTGCTGCAGCTGCCTGCGAAGCACCTTCGCCTGTTGGGCGACCCCGCGTGCGGTCGACTCGGCCCGAACGGCTGCTGGCAGCTCAGCGGTCTCGGCCATCACCCGCAGCGTCTGCTGGAGACGCAGGGCGTTACGCTCGGTCGACAGGTATTCACGGCGACGCAGCCAGGTTGGCACCAGGTAGCAGAGCCAGAGCAGTGCGGCGAGCGCGATGATGACGCTCGATCCGATCCCGTCAAAGGCCATAGGCCAACGGTACGAGGCCGCGCGCGAAATGCTGAGATTATGCGGGGTGTGTTCCCGGCACCCTGGCGGCCATGCGTTCCGACTCCGGCACGGAACCTGCACCTGCTGGCACCCGTCCGTCGGTCCACCGACGAAGCACACCGATCGGCAGTTCGTCAGCCACGAGAGCGAAGCAGAAGTGGTCGCGCCAGTCACCATTGATGTGGATGTAGCGGCGCCTCAGCCCCTCGTAGCGGTAGCCGAGCTTCTCGACCACACGCAGGCTCGGCTCGTTCTCCGGCCTGATGCAGATCTCCATTCGGTGCATGCCCACCTGGAAGAAGCTGTAGTCGCTTGCCAGCGCAACAGCGGTGGGCGTCACGTTCTTGCCAGCAAACCGCTCTGACACCCAGTAGCCGATAGTGGCTGACGAGAGCGAGCCGTAGGTGATTCCAGACACGTTCAGCTGGCCGGCGAACTCACCGTTCACCTCGATCGCGAATGGCAGTCCGAATCCCGCCCGCGCGTTGGCCTGCAGGCTGCGGATGCTCGCCCTCACGTCGAAGCTGAGGGCACCGTACGGGTTCGTGGCCTCCCATTTGCGAAGCCAGCCACGGTTGTCGAGAAGCTCACGCTCGAGCGCTTTCGCGTCGCGGAGGCGGATCGGACGAATGGAGACCTCACCGTGGGTGAGCGTGGGAATCGGCGTGGCCATCTCAGTCCAGCGACGCAGCGTAGGTCTTGAGCCACGCACGCAGGTCGGGCCCGAGATCCGGCCGGTCCACTGCTATCTGAACCACAGCCTTTATGTAGTCGAGCCTGTCACCCGTGTCATAGCGACGACCGCGGAAGACGACGCCGTAGACACCGCCCGCTATCGAGGGATCTTTCGCGAGCGTCTCGAGGGCATCCGTCAGCTGGATCTCCCCACCCTTGCCCGGCGCCGTGTTTTCCAGCACCTCGAAGACCTCGGGCTGCAGCACGTACCGCCCGATGATCGCGTAGTTGGATGGAGCGTCTTCGCGGCTCGGCTTCTCGACCAGCCCCGTGATGCGCACGACGTCATCGCTCTCAGTCGGCTCGACCGTCGCCACACCGTAGAGGTGCACAAGCGACGGGTCCACCTCGAGAAGGGCGACGATCGTGGCGTTGCGGGATGTCTGCTCCTCGAGCATCCGCGTGAGCAGCACGTCTCGCTCGTCGATGATGTCGTCCCCGAGCAGCACGGCGAATGGCTCGTTGCCCACGTGCATCTTGGCTCGCAGGACAGCGTGCCCGAGGCCGAGAGGTGCGCCCTGGCGTACGTAATGCACGTCGGCCAGGTCCGTGGCGAAGTTGACCTTCGCTAGTTTCTCGAAGTCGCCCTTCTCCTCGAGGATCGCCTCGAGCTCACCGACGCGGTCGAAGTGGTTCTCGAGAGGGGTCTTGTTGCGCCCGGCGATCATCAGCACGTCGTGAAGACCAGCCGCGACTGCCTCCTCGACCACGTACTGGATCGCCGGCTTGTCTACGACGGGCAGCATTTCTTTGGGCATGGCCTTTGTGGCCGGTAGAAAACGCGTGCCGAGTCCGGCAGCCGGGATTACTGCCTTGGTTATCTTGAAGGCCATGGTCCCAGAGTATCCGGTGCCCGACGGTGAGTTCTAATAATTGCAGGTGCCTAGGATTAGGGGTATGGACGGTGACGTGAGCCACCAGAAGCGCGCACTGCGTGCTGAGCTTCGCGAGCGCCGGCGCATTATGAGCTCCCGCGAGCGTGAGCTCACGTCCAACCAGGTGTGCGCACACCTGCAGACACTTGTCACCGCTGC
>JAODLU010000334.1 GCA_025464125.1 Microbacteriaceae bacterium
GACCGCACGGCATCCGTGAAATGCGGGTGTCGAGCCCCAGCCGAGTGCTCTGGCCAGAGTCCGGCATCACCAAGCTTGACCTTGCGAAGTACATAGTCGCGGTCGGAGGCGCTTTCGTTCTCGCCAATGGAGATCGACCGCTGTCGCTCCAGCGTTTCGCCGACGGCATCGACGGTGAACAGTTCTTTTCGAAGAACCCGCCGAAGGGAGCACCTGAGTTCGTGCGTTCCGTGCCGGTTGTGTACCCGAGTGCGAGGTCACACCCACAGCTTGTGATCGACGAGCCAGCTGCTGCGGTATGGGCAGTGCAGATGAACACGATTGTTTTCCACCCCTGGCCATCGCGAGCAAAAAACTCAGACAACCCTGACCAGTTGCGAATGGACCTCGACCCGCAGCCCGGCACAGACTTCGACGACGCCATTCCTGCCGCAATCGAACTCAGGAAAGTGCTTCAGGAGGTCGGACTCACGGCTTTCATCAAAACGTCAGGAAATCGCGGGCTGCATGTTTTCGCGCCGATCGAGCCCACCCGTGAATTCCTCGATGTTCGCCATGCGGTCATTGCCGCGGCGCGTGAACTCGAGCGTCGGATGCCAGACAAGGTGACGACCGCTTGGTGGAAGGAGGAGCGCGGCTCCCGCATCTTCGTCGACTTCAACCAGGCGAATCGAGATCGCACGATGGCAGGTGCATACAGCCCACGCGCCCTCGCCCATGCCCCGGTGTCAACGCCGATCGAGTGGCACGAGCTGGAGAATGCCGACCCCAGGGCTTTTACGATCCACACAGTGCCAGACCGACTCGCGAAGACCGGCGACCCGTGGGGTGCCTTCTCCGACCAGCCGGGCACGATCGACGCCCTGTATGGCTGGTGGGAACGCGATCTCCAGAACGGGCTCGGGGAACTGCCCTTCCCGCCCGACTATCCGAAGATGCCCGGCGAACCGCCACGCGTGCAGCCCAGTCGTGCCAAAAAGGTCTAGGCGCTAAGCGAGAACCTCGCTGAGGTCATACGCCACCGGCACCTCAAGCTGATCGAATGTGCACGAAAGAGGGTCACGATCCGGGCGCCAGCGGTCGAACTGCGCAGTGTGCCTGAAGCGGGAGCCCTCCATCTGGTCGTAGCGCACCTCGATCACGCGACTCGGTTCGAGGGGAACGAACGAGACGTCCTTGCTGCCCGAAAACCTGCTGCGCTCGGTTTCGGCCTTCTCTACCTGTCCGGTGCCATCGTGGCGAACCAGTGGCGCTAACTCGTCCACGAGTTCGAGGCGACGCTTGTCACTGAACGCAGAGGCGCCACCGACGTTTCGCAGGACTCCGTCGGCACCGTAGAGACCGAGCAGGAGTGAACCGACTCCCTGCCCGCTCTTGTGAACGCGATATCCGAGCAGTACGACGTCGGCGCTGCGGTGGTGTTTCACCTTCAGCATCACCCGCTTGCCGGGCGCGTAAGCCGCGCTGAGCAGTTTCGCGACCACCCCATCGAGGCCTGCCCCTTCGAATTCGACCAGCCAACGACGGGCCAGGTCGACATCCTTTGTCAACTGGGTCAGGTAAATCGGATGGCCAAGGTGTTCGACGACTCTCTCGAGCGCGGTCCGGCGTGCTGAGAACGGGGTGGCCAGCATCGATTCGCCAGCCTCTGCCAGCAGGTCGAATGCCACGAACATCGCGGGTGTCTGCACGGAGAGTGTGCGCACGCGGCTCTCAGCAGGATGGATCCGCTGCGACAGCGCCTCCCAGTCCAGGCGTTCGTTGCCCGCGACGCCAGCTCGCACCACGATCTCGCCGTCGAGAACGCACGGACCCGGCAGCAGGCTTGTGAAAGCATCGACGAGTTCAGGAAAGTAGCGTGTCAGCATCTTGGATCCGCGACTACCGATCTCCACGGTTGTGCCGTCGAAGTAGACGATCGCGCGAAAACCGTCCCATTTCGGCTCGAACGCCAGTCCGCCATCCACGCTGTCGGGCTGCGGAACAGCGTCGACCGCTTTGGCCAGCATGGGCACGACGGGGTCGGCCGGTGAGAGATCCATGTCTCGATACTGCTCCCCGAACGACCCGGCGGCTAGGTAAGCAAGCACTGGGCGTTCTCCCGCATGGTGTAACTTCGTCGCAAGTACAGCAGACCAGGGAGTTCTCGATGGTAACCATTTCTCCGTTTCTGTGGTTCGACTCTAAGGCGGAGGAGGCAGCCAGGTTCTACGTGAGCCTCTTCGCGAACTCGCGAATCACGAGCGTCTCGCACGGGGCGGACGGCAAAGCTTTCGGCGTGAGTTTCGTGCTCGATGGGCTCGAGATGCAGGCGATGAACGCCGGTTCAGGCAAACCGTTCACCGACGCGATCTCGTTCTTTACCAGTGTCGATGGCCAGGCTGAGATCGATCGCCTGTGGCACGCGCTCACCTCCGATGGCGGTGCCGCCGGCCGATGCGGCTGGCTGGTCGACAAGTACGGCGTGTCCTGGCAGATCGTGCCACCGGTGCTCGGACAGCTGCTCGGCGACCCGGACCCGGCACGCGCCGGTCGGGTGTTGCAGGCGATGCTCGCCATGTCGAAGATCGATATCGCAGCGCTCGAAGCGGCCTGATCGAATAGCCGAACGTGCCAGAATCGCACCATGCCATCCAGGTTCACCCGCACCGTTAGACAGGGCGTCGCCTGGTTCTCCCGCACCGGTTTCTTTCGGAGGGTCGGACCAACGATCATGCCGCCGCTCGAGAGAGTGACGGCGAAACTGACCGGAAGCAACAGGCCGCTCAGCGGTTATCTTGTTCCCTCGCTGGTGCTGCACACGACTGGCGCGAAGTCCGGCATGCAGCGTGACACCGAACTCATGTATTGCCCTGAGCCTTCTGCACGGGGGCAGAGGATGCTCGTCACAGGCAGCAATTTCGCCAGGGACCAGCATCCGGCATGGACCGCGAACCTTATGGCAACGCCGGACGCTGCGGTGACGATCAAGGGCAACAGGATTCCGGTTCACGCTGCCCTGATCGATGACGATGAACGCGAAGCCGTCTGGGCGTTCATCGAGGACCAATGGCCTGGCTATCGCGGCTACGAGCGCGCGTCCGGCAGGACGCTCAGGATCTTCAGGCTCGAACCGGTCTCCGGGTAGTGCTCACTCCTCGTCCCGTCCGCGAAGTTTTTCGAGGTCGCGGCGTTCCCGTTTGGTAGGACGACCGGCCCCGCGATCGCGAAGCACGACTGCGGCTACCTCTTCGCGCGGGGGAGGGGGAGGCGTGAGGTCGACGAGAGATTCGGCCGCAACTACGGCGCTGACCCGCTTGTTGAGAACGCGTGCCACCTGCACCGTGCGCTCGAACTCGGTGCCGCGTATTCGAACCTCATCGCCTACGCGGACGGGCTGGGCCGCTTTGGCTCGCTCACCATTGACCTGCACATGGCCTGCCCGGCATGCCGCGGTGGCCGCAGACCGCGTCTTTGTTAGTCGTACGGCCCAGATCCAGCTGTCGACGCGAGTCGTCGTGGCCGTGGCATCCATGATGCGACCTTATGCGCTCACGATTCAGGCGTCGTCCAGCGAACTCTTCCAGTCCACAAGGCTGCGGACTGTCTCGCTCGAATCGTGCGCGAGTTGGTCCATGACGTCGGCCGGAACGAAAAAATTCAGGGCAAGGAAACCACGGACACGTTCTGAGGGGTCGCCAGCCATCGTACGAAGAACGTCACACGGGGTTGACTCGTTGCGGGCGACACAGGCGCGGACGCCCTCTACGGAGTCTCGCGCAAGCAAAGCGAAAAGGTCGTCGGGTGCGTGATAACTGCTGGCGGCACTCTCTCGGATCTTGGGGTTTGCGTCAGCGGCGAGCAACCTCAGCCTGGCGATCTTGCTGGGCGTGACAGGAGGAGCTGGATGCTGGGCTGCCGCCTCGGCTGGCGTGAGCATCACCGGCCGGTGATCGCGCATGGCCTGGCGCTGGGCCGGCGTATTGAAGCGTATGCAGGACATGCCGCCACGATACCCGCGACCTCGCCGGGGCGACAGGAGCCACCCCGCAGCGAATCAGGTGGTGAGGTATCCACCGTCGATCGGCAGGATGATGCCTGTGACGTAGGCAGATTCACCGGAGGCCAGAAACCTCGCGCCGCTGACGAGGTCTCCCGGCTCGCCCCAGCGGCCGGCCGGGATGCGGCCGACGATTCGCGTGTTCTTCACGGGGTCGGCCTGCACCGGCAGCGTCATCGGGCTCGTAATGAATCCGGGTGCAATGGCATTGACGCGCACATCAGGTGCCCATGCCGTTGCAAGGCTCTGAGTGAGCAGTGCGATGCCCGCTTTGCCCGCGGCGTAGGCAGGGCCGGTCGGAGTGCCGCGAAAGCTCATCATCGATGCGAAGTTGATGATGTTTCCCTTCGATGCCGCCAACTTTTCGCGGGCCGCAAAGCACACACGAACTGTGCCGAGCAGATTGATGTCGATACTCCGCTCGAATCCCTCGACAGTAAAGTCGGCGGGCGAAGACATGATGCCTGCTGCATTGACCAGCACGTCGAGACGGGGGAGTTGGCCGACAAGCGCGAGCACGTCCTCATCGCTCCGTACGTCGAGCAATTTCACGGTGGCCTTCGCGAGGCGCGGATCTACCGTCGCGGCGGTGACTTCGGCCTCAGTGGCGCCTGTGACAATGACGGTGGCGCCATCCTCCTCCGCGAAAGCCATGGCCAGGCCGCCTCCGAGGCCGCCAGTGCCCCCCGTGATCAGGAATGTGCGACCGGAATCGGCCATGGTAAAACCTGCCTCTCTGCAGTTCTTACTGGTTGGGAACGAGCGAATCAATCAGGTGGTGAGGTATCCACCGTCAATCGGCAGGGTATGACCTGTCACGAAGCTCGATTCGGTTGACGCGAGGAATTTCGCCCCGGGCACCAGGTCGTCAGGAACACCCCAGCGGCCGGCCGGAGTGTGATCCAGGATCTTCTTGCTGCGCACAGCATCGTTGATGAGGTTCTGCGTCATTGGTGTGTCCATGAATCCCGGCGCGATCGCGTTCACGCGGATGTCGGGACCCCAGCCGATCGCCAGGCTCGACGTCAGCAGCATCACGCCGCCCTTTGAGGCCGCATACGCCGGACCGGTACCGGTGCCACGAAAGCTCTGCACCGAGGCGAAGTTGATGATGTTGCCTTTCGAGGCCTGCAGCAGGTCTTTGGCCGCGAAGCAGGCGCGAGCGGTGCCGTTCAGGTTGATGTCGATGGTGCGGGCAAAGCCTTCGGGCGTGAAGTCGGCCGGGGAGGACGAGACTCCCGCCGCGTTGACGAGCACATCCAGGCGTTCCAGGCTTCCGATCAGGGCATGTACCGCCGCGTCGTCGCGCACATCCAGAAGTTCCACCCGCGCTTTCGAGAGTCGGGGATCTGCCCTGCCGGCATCGACCTCGCCCTGGGTCGCGCCAGTGACGATCACGGTTGCTCCTGGCTCATCGGAAAACGCGCTGGCAATTGCGCCACCGAGCCCTCCCGTGCCGCCTGTGACTAGGAATGTGCGACCGGAATCGGCCATCGTGAACCTGCCTCTCTGCAGATGTGCTTGTAAAGACCCGCTAAGCGCGGGCCGGTTCCGCGGTGTCGCGGGAGCGGGGAAACCAGGGGACGATCGGGGAGACGCGACGTTGGTAGGCGGCATACTCCGGGTACTTGGAGATGGTGATCGCTTCGGTGAAAATCGTCGAGCCGACGAACAGCACTGTTAGCAGGAATGCGCCGACAACTGTCCACTGCAGCAGGGAGCCCGCTGCCACTGCTCCGAAGAAGAAGACGACCCACCACTGCGCCTGCTCGAAGAAGAAATTCGGATGCCGCGAAGCCGAGAACAAGCCGCGCTGCAGGAACCGCGGGCTGGGTTCGCGCCCCGCAGCAGACTCGGCTCTCTTCCATGCCTGGAAGTTCCACTGCTGCTGGTCTGCGATCGTCTCGCCGGCCGTGAAGGCCAGGAACAGCACAGCAAGAAGGATGTCGAGCGGCCCGACGGCAGTGCCGCGATGCTCGTAGGCAGTCTGGCCGGGAAGGGTGATGAGCACGAGAATCGTGTTCTGGTAAAGCACGATGAAGAAGAAGTTGAACAGCTGGAACTGCCATGGCTTCATGCGGCCCCGCAGCACCGGCCAGCGGTAATCCTCGACACCCGAGTAGCCGCCTTTGCGGGCGAAATTAAAGGTGAGCCTCGCTCCCCAGACCGTGACAACAGCCGCCATGATGTCGAGACGCACATCCTGCAGCCCAGCGAATCCAGCGAAGACCCAGATGTAGACGACGGGCACGATGGACCAGATCCTGTCTACCCATGAGGTGTCACCGGAGATGAGCGACGCGATCCAGCAGAAGGCACAGATCGCGGCCGCGATAATAATCACGACCAGCAGAGGAGTCATTCTGGAATCCTATCGCCGCCCGCGCGGTCGATAGACTGGCGATGTGGAGGCAGAAGCGCGGAGTCAGGTGAGTTCCCGCATCCTCACGATCCCGAACATCCTGAGTTTCATCAGGCTGCTGCTGGTGCCGGTTTTTCTGATCCTCCTGATCAGGGGCGAAGACGGTTTCGCGCTCATCGTCCTGATCGTTTCGAGCGTCAGTGACTATCTCGATGGCGTCATCGCCAGGGGCTTCAACCAGGTCTCCCGGCTCGGTCAGCTGCTCGACCCCGCTGCAGACCGGCTGTTCATTTTTGCCGCGCTGATCGGCCTCGCGGTTCGTGGAATCCTGCCATGGTGGCTGTTCGCGGTAATCGTTGGGCGCGACGTGATGCTGCTCGTGCTGGGAATCGTGCTTGCCAACCACCAGTACGGTCCGCCGCCAGTGCATCACCTTGGCAAGGTCGCAACGTTCTCGTTGTTCTACGCCCTGCCGATCATCATGCTGGGTGAGGCGTTCCCCGCAATCGGGTTTGTCGCGGGTCCGGTTGGCTGGGCATTCGCCCTGTGGGGTGCGTTCCTCTACTGGTGGGCTGGCGTCATCTACCTGCGCGAAACGGTGAGGCTGGTGCGAATTCCAAGGATTGATGCGCCCTCCGAATCCGATACGCTTGGGCGCTAAGTTGAGCAAGGGAGGTTCGCGATGATTGATCCAGGGGAAACGACTGGCGACCTTCAGAACCAACCGCTCAGCAACGACACCACCGCCCACCTGAGCATCGATTTCGAGGCGCAGCTCGCTGCCCTCGAGGGCGAAGTCTCGCCCGAGGAGCAGCAGGCCATCGCGGCCCTGCCGTCCGGTTCAGCTCTTCTCGTCGTGCGTCGTGGGCCGAACATCGGTGCGCGCTTCCTGCTTGACGCGGATGAGACAACTGCTGGCCGGCATCCTGAAGCTGACATCTTTCTTGACGACGTTACGGTGTCGCGTCGTCATACGCAGTTCCTCCGCCATGGCACCACGTTCGAGATCAAAGATCTCGGGTCACTCAACGGCACGTACTTCGACGGTGTACGAATTGACGCGGCCCAGCTCAAAGACGGGGCTGAAGTGCAGGTCGGCAAGTTCCGACTGACCTTTTATGCGTCGCGTCGCGACCTCGCCAAAGTGGCAAGCCAATAGTGGCCAGGCCGTCGGCCCAGACCCGCGCTTCCGGCACTCCGGTACTGCTCAGCATCGGCCAGGTACTCGCGCGACTCACCGTCGAGTTTCCCGACCTGAGTCCCTCAAAGTTGCGTTTTCTCGAGGAGCGACAACTCATCGCCCCGGCGAGGACTGAATCCGGCTACCGCAAGTTCTCGCCGACAGACCTGGACCGCCTGCGTTTCGTGCTCACCATGCAGCGCGATCATTACCTGCCCCTGAAAGTCATCAGGGGATACCTCGACGAATTGGATGCCGGGCGACAGCCCGAACTCCCAGGCGGGGCTTCGATCACCGCTCCATCGATCCTGTCGAGCGAGCGCAAGCTCAAGCGTCCCGACCTCATCAAGGAGGCTGGCGCCACCCCGCAGTTGCTGAACGACGCGGTGTCCTCGTCGCTTCTTGGGGCATCCGAGTTCTACGGCGAAGAGTCACTCGCAGTACTGAAGGCGCTCGTAGAACTGCAGCGTTCAGGCATTGAGCCGCGACACCTCCGGGGCTTTCGGCAGTCTGCCGAGCGGGAACTCAACCTCATTGAGAACGCCCTCATTCCGGTTGCGCGTCGCAAAGACGCATCGAGCCGTGCCAAAGCGCTGGAACTAGCACGGGAGATCACCGGCCAGCTGGAGATCGTGCGCGGAAGCCTGATTCGCTCTGCGCTTTCGCGTCTGGACCCGTAAGCTGAAAGTTGTCTCGCAGCAACGTCGCAACGGGAGCAATCCACCGACACGCCGGGGGGCACTATGGCGAATATCGCGGATACGGCGCACGCCGTGGGTAACGTGGGGCAAGTTGAAAGTATCAACCATTCCTTGAGACTTAAGGGGTGGCCCCGAAGTGGAAGGCACACCATTGACTGAGCTCAGTTCCCGTAGCGAAGACTCCCGCTACGACCTTGGACTGCTGTTCACCGACGGCATGCCCGACCTCGATACGACAGCCGGCTATCGCGGCGCTGTCGCAGCACGGGCAGCTGGTATCAGCTACCGCCAGCTGGACTACTGGGCTCGCACGGAGCTAGTCGAACCCACAGTGCGGGGCGCGGCAGGTTCAGGTTCGCAGCGCCTTTACGGCTTCCGCGACATCCTGGTGCTGAAGCTCGTCAAGCGTCTTCTCGACACCGGCATTTCCCTGCAGCAGATTCGCGTGGCGGTAAACCAGCTTCGCGAATCAGGCATCAGTGACCTGGCCCAGACCACCCTCATGAGCGACGGCGCGAGCGTCTACCTCTGCACGTCGAACGACGAGGTCATCGACCTCGTCAGCCGCGGCCAGGGTGTCTTCGGCATCGCCGTGGGCAAAGTGCTGCGCGAGGTGGAGAGCTCCCTGGTGGAGCTCGACGCTGAACGACCGGATGCCATGGACGAGCTGGCCATCCGCCGCGCCACGAAGGCTTCATAGCCCCCAGTTACTGACTGGTCCCGGCTAACAACCTGCGTCCGGGTACGACGGACTGGTCGCGGTTCAGGCGAGTTGCGCGTACTCACCGATGCGCGCCGTGCGCAGCACCCGGTCGAGCAGCTGGTCGAAGTTGCTCGCCATCTCCTGCGCGCTCTCACCCGGCCACACATGCAGCGGCTTCGCAGCGCCCTGCGCCTGCTGGAGGGATGTGCGCTCCGGAAGCTGCGGGCTGAGCACGAGCGGACCGAACATGTCGCGCAGTTCCTTGATTCGGAACTGGTGTTCGAGCGATTGCACCCTGGCCCGGTTCACGATAATGCCGAGCGGCTGCAGGCGCGGGGAGAGACCTCGCCGGATCTCTTCGATGGCCCTCAGTGCACGGTCGGCCGCGGCAACGGAGAATAGGCCCGGCTCGGTGACTACAGTGACCCTGTCACTGGCGGCCCACGCGGTGCGCGTCAAAGCGTTCAGTGACGGCGCGCAGTCGATCAGCACCAGGTCATAGTCAGCTTCGACATTGGCCAGAGCTTCTTCGAGTTTCCAGATCTCTCGGATGCTCGGATGAGGGCCGTCGAAATTGATGGCGGAAGGGCTGCCGATCATCACGTCGATCTTGCCGGCGCGACCCTTGGTCCAGCCGCTCGGCGCGATGGCAGCGCGCACGATTTTCTCTTTCGGCGACGCCAGCACGTCTGCGACGTTGAGATGCCCGGCGACATCGATGTCCATTCCAGTCGACACGTCAGACTGCGGGTCGAGGTCGACAACGAGGGTACGGAGGCCCTTCGCGAAGGCGGCCGAAGCCAGGCCCAGCGTGACGGTTGTTTTGCCAACTCCGCCCTTGAGGGAGCTCACGCTGAGTACATGCACAAGTAGAGACGATACCTTCACTAGTCTTAAAGAACCTAAATCTTTGCTGTACGTGGCGCAGCGCTCGTCCAGCCGTTCCATCCTCTCGTCATAAGCTGGCAAGAGTGTCGGAAAGGACCAGATGTTCAAGAAGATCCTCGTCGCCAATCGCGGAGAAATCGCGATCCGGGCGTTCCGTGCCGCATATGAGCTCGGCGCGCAAACGGTGGCAGTTTTCCCGTACGAGGATCGCAACTCGATGCATCGCCTGAAAGCCGACGAGGCATACCAGATTGGTGAGCCAGGTCATCCGGTTGCCGCGTATCTCAACGTCTCAGAGATCATTCGCGTGGCTCTCGAGTCCGGAGCAGACGCAATCTATCCCGGCTATGGCTTTCTCTCCGAGAATCCTGACCTCGCCGCCGCCGCGGAGGCTGCCGGAATCATGTTTATCGGCCCCGGCCAGCACGTGCTCGAGATGGCGGGCAACAAGGTAACCGCGAAGGAAAACGCCATCGCGGCTGGTGTGCCGGTGCTGAAGTCCACGCCGGCTTCAGCGGATATCGACCTGCTCCTCTCGGGCGCCGAAGCAATCGGATTCCCCATTTTTGCCAAGGCGGTGGCTGGCGGCGGCGGGCGCGGCATGCGTCGCGTCGAAAAGATGGAAGATCTTCGCGCAGCCCTCGAAGAAGCCATGCGTGAAGCCGACAGCGCATTCGGCGACCCCACCATGTTCCTGGAACAGGCAGTGGTGCGCCCGCGCCACATCGAGGTGCAGATCCTGGCGGACAGCACAGGGGAGACCGTGCACCTGTTCGAGCGGGACTGCTCTGTGCAGCGCCGTCACCAGAAGGTGATCGAGATCGCACCGGCGCCGAACCTCGATGAGGGCATCCGACAGGCCATGTATCGCGACGCTATCGCCTTCGCGAAATCCATCGGCTATGTGAACGCCGGAACCGTGGAGTTTCTGCTCGACACGGTGGGGGAGCGCGAAGGGCAGCACTTCTTCATCGAGATGAACCCGCGGGTGCAGGTCGAGCACACTGTCACAGAGGAAGTCACCGACGTCGACATCGTGCAGTCGCAGATGCGCATCGCGTATGGCCAGACCCTCGCGGAGCTCGGTTTACAGCAGAAGGACCTCCGCCTGAGAGGCGCGGCACTGCAGTGCCGCATCACGACTGAGGACCCGGCAGCAGGCTTCCGCCCTGACACGGGCAAGATCACCACCTATCGGTCCCCGGGTGGCGGCGGCATCCGCCTGGATGGCGGAACCATTGATCCCGGCACCCAGATCAGCCCGTACTTCGACTCCATGCTCGTCAAGATGACCTGCCGCGGCCGCGACTTCCCGGCCGCAGTCGCCCGGGCTAAGCGAGGGCTCGCCGAGTTCCGCATCCGTGGTGTCTCCACCAACATCCCGTTCCTTCAGGCGGTGCTCGAAGACCCGTCCTTCGCGGCCGGAGATCTCAGCACGGCGTTCATCGAAGAGCGACCACAGCTCTTCCTCACACCACAGTCGAAGGACCGTGGCACCAAGATCCTCAACTGGCTCGCAGAGGTCACAGTAAA
>JAODLU010000361.1 GCA_025464125.1 Microbacteriaceae bacterium
ACGTACCTCAAGTACCTCGATGACAATCCATCGCCAGGCGGAATCGACCTGGGCAACCTCGGTCCGGTTTCTGAAGGTCTCTTCATCTGGATCTTCGGGCTCGGCGCAGTCGTCGGAGTGACCATCTGGATCGCGGCTAAGGCCAGCTAGGCCCACCACAACCTCGCAGCACATACAGCACCAATCGATCTACCGCACCAACCGAAGGGGAAGAGAATGGCACAGCACGACGACGGTGGTACGAGCACCGCTGCCGGCTCGGCGGTCGAGAAGGCCGTACCGTTCGTGCCGTCAGCCGGCACAGCCGTAGTCACCTCTGACGCCATCAAGAACCCGGGTCTGCCTCCCCACCGCGAGCGGGTGACTGATCTCGACCCTAAGAAGGACCGCCAGGCCGAGCGTCGCGTCTACACGCTTTTTTACCTGTCCATCGTTGGCAGCGTTTTCGCTGTCGCCGCGTACATCGCTTTCCCGATCACGCCTGGAGACACGGCGTCTGTTCGCTTGAACACGCTCATGCTCGGGCTCGGCATCGCCCTCGGCATGCTTGGCATCGGGATCGGCGCCATTTACTGGTCCAAGAACCTCATGCGTGGCGACGAGCTCACTGAATCGCGCCATCTCACCCGCGGCAGTGACGCCACCCGCGCACGTGCAGCAGAAATCATGCACGAAGGCAACGTGGAATCGGGCATCGGTCGCCGCAGCCTGATCCGCAACAGCCTCATCGGTGCGCTTGTCGCAACGCCCCTACCGGCGATCGTCATCTTCCGGGACCTGGCTCCGGCGAAAGACCCGGTCAAATTGCTCAAGGAAACGATGTGGGCCAAAGGAACTCGCCTCACCCGCGATCCCACCGGCACCCCCATCAAGGCTTCGGAAGTAACTCTGGGTTCCGTCTTCCACGTGATCCCCGAGGGACTGAACGACAAAGAAGATCGACTCGAAGAAAAAGCAAAGGCAGCAGTGCTGCTGATGCGCCTCAAGCCCGAAGACCTCCACGTGTCGAAGGGTCGCGAGACATGGAACTACAACGGAATAGTTGCCTATTCAAAGATCTGCACGCACGTTGGGTGCCCGGTGGCACTCTACGAGCAGCAGACACACCACCTGCTCTGCCCGTGCCATTCATCAACATTCGACGTGACCAACGAGTGCGAGGTCATCTTCGGACCGGCAAAGCGACCACTTCCGCAACTGCCGATTTCGGTGGACAGTGAGGGTTACCTCGTTGCGCAGAGTGACTTCACCGAGCCCGTCGGGCCGAGTTTCTGGGAGCGTTCATGACCGTCACAACTACACGACCCGCTGAGGCGCCTGCCGAGGTCGCACCGCCGGTCTCCCGCGGCTCGCGCTTCACCGGCGCGGCGGCCAATTACATCGACGAGCGCACCAGTATCTCCGGACTTGTCAAGGAGCTCGGTCGGAAGATTTTCCCCGACCACTGGTCGTTCATGCTTGGTGAGGTCGCTCTATACAGCTTCATCACCATCCTGTTGTCGGGTACGTTTCTCACGTTCTTCTTCCAGCCCTCCATGGCTGAGGTGCATTACTCCGGATCCTATGTTCCGCTCAAGGGCATCGACATGTCTGCTGCCTACGCGTCGTCACTCGACATCTCGTTCGACATCCGCGGTGGCCTGCTTTTCCGTCAGATCCACCACTGGGCAGCCCTTCTTTTCATCGCCTCCATCGGCCTGCATATGCTTCGGGTCTACTTCACCGGCGCATTCCGCAAGCCCCGCGAGATCAACTGGGTTATCGGGTTCCTGCTGCTGATCCTTGCAATGGCCGAAGGCTTCACCGGCTATTCACTGCCTGATGACCTGCTGTCCGGCAACGGGCTTCGAATCATCGACGGCATGCTGAAGGGCATCCCTGTTGTCGGCACGTGGATTTCTTACCTATTGTTCGGTGGAGAATTCCCTAGCACCGATATTGTGGCGCGCCTGTTCACGCTGCATATATTGCTGCTGCCGGCCATCCTCGTTGCTGCTCTAGGATTGCATCTTCTCCTGATGGTCGTGAACAAGCACACGCAGTTTGCTGGTCCCGGCCGCACGAACGACAACGTCGTAGGAGTTCCCGTCCTGCCGATCTTTGCGGCCAAGGCCGGTGGATTCTTCTTCGTAGTGTTCGGCGTGATCGTGCTGATCGCCTCGTTCTTCACGATCAACCCAATCTGGAATTACGGTCCGTATGACCCGTCGCCGGTGTCGGCCGGCACCCAGCCCGACTGGTACATAGGTTTTGCGGATGGCGCGCTGCGCCTCGTGCCGCCAGGGTGGGAGTTCGTGCTGTGGGACCACACATGGTCGTTCAACATCATTCTCGTGCTCGCTGTGGTCGGCATCTTCCTCGCGGTGGTCGCGGCCTATCCGTTCATCGAGGGCTGGGTCACCGGTGATAAGCGCGAGCACCACATCGCAGATCGTCCGCGCAACGCGCCGGTGCGCACAGCCATCGGTGCAGCTGGCGTGACGTTCTACGCGGTTCTGTGGGCCGCTGCGAGTTCCGACCTCATCGCTACGCACTTCAAGGTCACCATCGAGGGCGTTATCCACGTGCTGCAGGCCCTGCTCTTCATTGGGCCGGTCATTGCCTACTTCATCGCAAAGCGCGTCTGCGTTGGCCTCCAGAAGAAGGACCGTGAGATTGCGCTCCACGGCTTCGAATCGGGCCGTATCGTGCGCCTGCCAGGCGGCGAATATGTCGAGGTGCACGAGCAGCTTGATGATTACGAACGTTGGCGCCTGGTGAGTTACAACGACTACAAGCCGTTGATGATTCGGCCAAATGCCGAGGGCCGTATAACTATGAGCCAGCGCATGCGCGCCAGTATGTCGCGCTGGTTCTTCGAAGACCGCATCACTCCGATCAGCCAGAACGAGATCGAGAGCGGCGAGCACCACTAACGAGCTAGCAAATGACTGAAGGCCCCGGGAGAAATCCTGGGGCCTTCACTCGTTTGACGGGCACAGTCTGCTTGGCAACCCAGCAGCTGACCGGCTCAGTCGTCGAGAAAGCTCTTCTTCAGATAGTCGGCTGTCGAGCGGTAGTCCATGCGCTCGTAGAAGGCCGCAGCCCTGATGCTGGCGACGGTAAGTTGGTGCACTCCCCTGTCGCGGCATTCGTGCTCCACCGCAGTCACCAGGAGGCTTCCGAAACCGCGGCCCGCCACGCTGGAGTCGACCACAAGCTCCTGCAGCTGGGCCGCCGCCCCGAACGTGTACAGGGGTCGGGTGATCGTCGTGAGGGCGTACCCGATAACGATGCCAGCGATGTCGGCAACGAGCAGGATGTGCTCTTCCGATACCTTCACCGCGTCCGCGAAGGCGGCATCGAAGGATGCACGCTGCGGTGGTCGTCCTATGCCGAGTCGCTCGACCAGCGCAAATACAGCGTCGGCGTCTTCGTAGGTCGCCTCGCGGATCTGGACTGAGTTAGCGGGCGAAGTTTCCGCGGTAGTACTCATATACCCACCCCACCAGGCTCACGACCGTGATTGCAGCTCCGATGAACGCGATCCATACACCGACTGCAATTCCGAGGAACAGCAGCGCTGCACCAGCGGCCAGCATGATCGGCCACCAGCTCCAGGGGCTGAAGAAGCCCTGCTCCGGGTCGCCATCGTCGATTTCAGCGTCAGGGCGATCCTCCGCCAGCACGCCGCCCGTGGATGCAGCGGTTCGGCCAAGGTAGAACGCGATGAAACCTGAAAGCACCCCTGTCAGCGCAATGCCTACCGCGCCTACCCATTCGACCGGGAACCCGTTCTTAGCTTCGACCGGTGAGTAGGCCAATCGGGCATTGTGATCGACGATGCTCCACACAACGTATGCGGCGTCAGCCACGATGAAGAAAACGGCGAGAATCCAGAACAGTTTCGCATTCGCGTTCATTGCTACTTCACTTCTCCATCAGCCATGTCGTACGTCGCTGCATCCGGCGCATCTTTCAACGGACCGATGCCAACGGGGATGCCGGCTTCAGGGTGATTGAGGTCGAAGGCGGGCGACTCCGAACGAATGCGCGGAATCGAAATGAAGTTGTGCCGCGGCGGCGGGCAGGACGTAGCCCACTCGAGTGACCGCCCATAGCCCCATGGATCGTTCACTGTCACCTTGGGTGCTTTGCGAGCGGTGATGTA
>JAODLU010000363.1 GCA_025464125.1 Microbacteriaceae bacterium
AAGAGTTCCTGGCGCCAGCGGCATGACCGGCTACGTTCCGATCATCGACATGCAGGGCGACCCGGCGGCTGTCGGCGCCGAGCTCGACGACGTGTGCACGAACGTCGGCTTCTTCCAGGTGATCGGCCACGGAATCCCGGATGCCGTAGCCGACCGGGCATGGGACGCCACTGTGGCCTTGTTCGACCTTCCGCTCGAGCAGCGCCTGGCGGTGCGGCAGCCATCGCCCGGCTACCCCTACGGCTACATCCCGTTCACCGGCGAATCGCTCGCGGCCTCGACTGGAGCCGAGTCCAAGCCCGACCTCAAGGAAGCGTTCAGCATCGGGCCGGTTGACCCGCCCGGGGGAGTCGACATGGCGGTGGACCAGGCATGGGCCTGGCAGCCGAACCTCTGGCCGGTCGACCTGCCCGAGCTGCAGCAGGCGTGGACAGACTACTTTCGCGTGATGCTCGGGCTCGGCTCCCGGCTGATGTCGCTGTTCGCGCAGGGGCTTTCGTTGCCAGCTGACTACTTCGCGGCATCCATCGACAGGTCGCCGAGCGCACTGCGCGCCATCCGCTACCCGGCCCGGCAGGAGGGCCCGGAGGATGGGCAACTGCGCGCGGGCGCGCACACCGACTACGGCACGCTCACGATCCTGAAGCAGGACAGGGTCGGTGGGCTCCAGGTGCTGACCCAACAGGACGACTGGGCTGGCGTCGAGACCGTGCCCGGCGCATACGTCGTGAACATCGGCGACCTGATGGCCCGCTGGACCAATGACCGCTGGCGCTCGACCCTGCACCGCGTGGTCGACCCTGCGCCATCGCTCACCGGCCAGATTCCCCGCCGGCACAGCATGCCCTTCTTTCACAACGCGAACTGGGATGCGCTGGTGGAGGTCCTGCCGACGTGCGTGCCTGCTGGCGAGCATGCTAAATATGAGTCGGTGCTTGCCGGCCCGCACCTGCAGTCGAAATTCACGAAAGCGACCTCGGCCTAGGGCTTTATACCCACGGGTTGGCGGAATGTGAACCCTCTTACCGGGGCGATGCGTTCCGCGTAGACCGGCAGTATGAAAGCACTCACCTGGCAGTCAACCGGCAAAGTCTCAGTGGAAGAAGTACCCGACCCGCAGATCGTGGATCCGACCGATGTGATCGTCAAGATCACCTCGTCAGCGATATGTGGTTCAGACCTTCACCTCTACGACGTGCTTGGACCGTTTCTCGACAGGGGAGACATTCTCGGGCATGAACCGATGGGCATCGTGGTCGAGGTCGGCAGCGCGGTAAGGAACCTCGCAGTCGGGGATCGCGTGGTCGTGCCGTTCGTGATCGCGTGCGGCGAGTGCTACATGTGCAAGCGCGGGCTGACCAGCCAGTGCGAGACCACGCAGGTGCGCGAGCAGGAGTCCGGCGCTTCGCTCTACGGCTACACGCAGTTGTACGGGTCCATCCCCGGCGGGCAGGCCGAGTTCCTGCGGGTGCAGCGCGCAGACTTCAACGCGTTCAAGGTCGGCGGCGAGCTCGAGGATGACCGGTACCTGTTTCTCAGCGACATCCTTCCTACCGCGTGGCAGGGCGTCGACTACGCGAACGTTCCGGATGGCGGCGACCTCGTCGTGCTGGGCCTCGGGCCGGTCGGGCAATTCGCTTCGCGTGTAGGCAAGTACCGCGGCTACAACGTGATCGCGGTGGACCTGGTGCCCGAGCGTCGCGCGATGGCCGAGCGCCACGGAATAACGACGGTGGACCTGACGGATGACGTGAAGGAGCACCTTCTCGACCTCACGCAGGGTCGCGGCCCACACGCGGTCGTGGACGCCGTCGGCATGGAGGCTCACGGCAGCCCGCTCGCCGGCTTCGCGCAGAAAGCTGCTGGCGCGCTGCCAGACCCTGTGGCCCAGAAGCTGTTCAAGACTGCTGGCATCGACAAGCTCGGTGCGATGATGCTCGCGCTCGACCTGGTGCAGCGCGGCGGAACGGTCTCGCTGAGCGGCGTGTACGGCGGCACGGCCGACCCGATGCCCATGCTCAACATGTTCGACAAGGGCATCACGATGCGCATGGGCCAGTGCAACGTTCACCGCTGGCTCGACGAACTGCTGCCCATCGTGGAAGACGCGCAGGACCCGCTCGGCGTCACCGACCTCGTGACCCATCGCGTGCCGATCGAGGATGCTCCGCACATGTACGACGTGTTCAAGAACAAGGAAGACGGCTGCGTGAAGGTAGTGCTCGATATGGCGTGACGGCCGTGTGCGGCGCGGGCGATTGCCTGAGCGGGCCGTCGTCGAGATTGCAGTAGTGGGCCGTCGTCGAGATTGCAGTAGTGGCGGTATCGCGTGCGCCCAGAGCAGCCACTAGTGCAATCTCGGGCAGCGCTTGCGTTGGGAGCGGGCGACGGATGGCGGGTGATGGGTGGATGGCGGGTGCGCTTGCGCTTTCCTTATGGGGCGCCCGTAGGCTGGCGCCATGCCTGGTGCCGCGCAGTCCCGTCGTCGAGTGTTCCAGTCGAGCCTGATGAGTGCGCTGCTGGCTGGCGTGTACGACGGAGACCTCACCGTGAGCCAGCTGCTCGAGCACGGCGACTTCGGGCTCGGCACCTTCGACGCCCTCGACGGCGAGATGGTGGTGATCGACGGAGTCTGCTTCAGGATGCGGGCCGACGGGTCGGTCACGCCAGCGGCCCCGACCGACGTGACACCGTTCGCCGTGGTGCTCGACTTCGAGCCAGACGTGACGATGGAGGTGACCGAGCCGATGGACATGAAGATCCTGTTCGACCGGGTGGGCGCGGAATCCGACAACTACCTCTACGCGGTGCGGGTCACTGGCAGCTTCTCCACTATTACTACGCGAACCGTTAGCGTGCAGCGGCATCCGTATCCACCGCTTCGACAGGCTGTGCGCGGGCAGGCGGTGATGACGTTCGAGAACGTTTCTGGCACCATCGCCGGCTTCGAGAGTCCCCTCTATGAGCGCGGCATCGGGGTGCCAGGCGGTCACGTGCATTTCATCTCCGACGACCGCAGCCAGGGCGGACACGTTCTGGACTTTCGGATGCTCAGCGGCAGCATCGAGGTGTGCATAGGCACCGACCTCGACCTGCGCCTGCCGCTCTCGCGCGAGTTCGGCTCAGCCGACCTTGACCCTGCCGACCTGGACGCCCAGATTGAGGCGACCGAGAACCACCATGCCAATGAGTAGCGCGCGGCTAAGCCTCACGCGTAGTGAAACTCACCAATCGAAATACCGCAGAAACCCCGCACGGTATATTACTGGAAGCGCGATTTCCCTGGGCAGGACGCCGATGCCCGACCGTCGTCATCGCAACCAGTAGGGACCCATACCTGTGAATAAACGTGCCGCCGCGGCATCCATCATGGTTCTTGTGTTCGGAATGGTCGGAGTGACAGCCCTTCCCGCCAGCGCGGGAGACGCCGGGTGGGTCAGTCTCGGGCAGAAACTCACCGGCCCGGGAGGTAGCTTCGGATCGCCGGTCAACGCTAACGGGGATGTCGGCGACAGCACGATACTGATGGGCGCAAGCAGCACTCTTGGGCTCACGGGCAACCCGGCCGGAAGCATCACCCTTGCGGCAGCTGCGCCGATCATCAATATCCCCACG
>JAODLU010000043.1 GCA_025464125.1 Microbacteriaceae bacterium
CACAACCTGGTGGCCAACGCCATCCAGTACTCACCGAAGGGATCAAGGGTCGGCGTCGGTGTCAGCAACGTCGACGGGATCGTCGAGATCGCTGTCACAGACCAGGGCATCGGCATCGCGGACGAGGAACTCGATCGGGTGTTCGAGCGGTTCTACCGCATCGACCAGGCCCGCTCGCGGCACACCGGCGGCACGGGCCTAGGTCTCTCCATCGTGAAGCACGTCGCCGAGAACCACGGCGGCGATGTGCGCGTGTGGTCGCAGGTCGGCAACGGCTCCACTTTTACAATTCGACTGCCCGCGGCATCCCAGGCGGCTGTCGCCTCTCTCAAGGAAGCATAGGAATTGACACAGTGACCCGCATTCTCATCGTCGAAGACGAACCGTCCCTGAGCGAACCGCTTGCGTTCCTGCTCGGTCGTGAAGGCTACGAGACGACCATCGCAGCTGACGGGCTGGCGGGCGTCGCAGCGTTCGACAAGGTGGCGCCAGACCTGGTGCTTCTCGACCTGATGCTCCCGGGAATCCCCGGCACCGAGGTGTGCAGGCAGATCCGCACCAGGTCGCAGGTGCCCATCATCATGCTCACCGCGAAAGACAGTGAGGTCGATGTCGTTGTCGGCCTGGAGCTCGGCGCAGACGACTATGTCACGAAGCCGTATTCCACCAGGGAGCTGCTGGCTCGCATCCGCGCAGTGCTGCGCAGGCGGGTAGAAACCGATGAAGATGACGTCGCAATTCTTGAAGCCGGCGACGTCAGCATGGATGTCGAGCGTCACACGGTGACTGTGCGCGGGGCGGTGACCCCCATGCCGCTCAAGGAGTTCGAGCTACTCGAACTGCTGCTGAGGAATGCAGGCAGGGTGCTGACCCGCGGGCAGCTCATCGACCGGGTGTGGGGCTCCGACTACTTCGGTGATACGAAGACGCTCGACGTGCATATCAAACGCATCAGGTCGAAGATCGAGCAGGCTCCGTCGGAGCCGACGATGCTGGTGACCGTGAGGGGACTCGGCTACCGCTTCGAGTCCTGAGTCGGCTGGGCCCTGGTCGACTACTTGGCAGTTGCGCTCGGCGTCGGGGTCAGCGTCGCGCCGGGGATGTTGGTGGGCGTAGCCGTCGGGGTCGGAACGGGAAGCAGGCCGACGTACTCGCTCTGGGAGCCGTCGAGCACGGGAACGAGCATCTGCTTGCCCGTCTCGTCGCCGTATTGAACCCAGATGGGGAAGAGCTCGCCAGGCGTGGTGGTGATGTTGTCGAGCAGCAGTTGCTGCCCACCGATCCTGCCGCCGTATGACTTGGTCTCGCCGGCGTCGAGGCGCACTGTCCTGTCGACCTTGCCGGTCGAGTCGCTGTACTGCACGAGCACTTCACGGTCACGCTCGCCGGTGTTGATGAAGTTGACGAGAAGGCTGGCGGTCGCGCCGTCATCCTTCGTGAGCACTATCGCGTTTCGCACCTGCACGTCGCCAACCGTCACGCCGACGCCGTCACTCGGGTCGTAGTGCTTGAGGGTGGCGTTCGTTGCGAAGAAGCTGCATGCAGTCGTACCGAGCATGAGTGCTGCCGCCAGGACGACGGATGCCGCGATGCGTGCCTTCACAAAACCCTCCAGGTTGCCGCGAAATGTGCAGTAGCCCATGGCCTGTGCCGGGGAACCAGTTGCGAGTTTAGCGCAACGGGACGGCCCCGAGCGGCCTCACCCGCCCGGGCCACAGGCATACCGGCGTGGTAAACTGGACGCCGTCGAATGGAGCTCCACAGATGATTTTCGAGGTCGGAGAGACCGTCGTATACCCGCACCACGGAGCGGCGACGATCATCGAAGTGAAGAACCGCACCATAAAAGGTGTCGACAGGCTCTACCTGAAGCTGCGCATCGCGCAGGGCGACCTGGTGATCGATGTGCCAGCCGAGAACGTCGACCTGGTCGGTGTCAGGGATGTCATCGGCCACGACGGCGTCGACCGGGTGTTCGAGGTGCTGCGAAGCGCGTTCACTGAGGAGCCGACCAACTGGTCACGCCGCTTCAAGGCGAACGCGGAGAAGCTGGCATCGGGCGATGTGCTTCGGGTGGCCGAGGTCGTGCGCGACCTGTGGCGTCGCCAGCAGGACCGCGGCCTGTCTGCCGGGGAGAAGAGCATGCTGGCGAAGGCACGGCAGATCCTCGTCTCCGAGCTGGCCCTGGCGGAGAAGACCGACGAGGCGAAAGCCTCAGCCACGCTCGATGAGGTGCTCGCCTCCTAAGCTCTACCCATGAGCTCCGAGCGTGCCACCGAAGCGGTCACGGTCGCTGTCATCGTGGTGGCGGCGGGCAGCGGAAGTCGCCTCGGCCATGAACTGCCGAAAGCCCTCGCACCCCTGGCGGGCCGCACCATCCTGCAGCGTTCGCTCGATTCGATCTTCGGCATGGCCAGCGCAGCCCAGGTGATCGTGGTGGCTGGCGACGGCTGGCTCGACGCGGCATCGGTCCCCGGCACGACGGTGGTCGTCGGCGGCGCCACCCGCCAGCTGTCGGTCGCAGCCGGACTTGCCGCGCTCGACGACGGCATCGCCACCGTGCTCGTGCACGACGCCGCCCGCGCCCTCACCCCCTCCTCCCTGTTTGACGAGGTCGCCGCAGCGGTCAGCACCACTGGCGCAGGCGTCGTGCCGGCGCTCGCCGTTGTCGACACGATCAAGCGTGTCGACGGAGAGCAGGTAACCGGCACTGTTGACCGATCGGAGCTCGTTGCCGTGCAGACGCCGCAAGGGTTCCCCCGTGCCGAGCTCACCGACGCGTACCGGGCCGCCACCGAGGACCACACGGATGACGCAGCCCTCTACGCCGCGGCAGGTCACAAGGTCAGCGTGGTGGCCGGTGACCCACTCGCGTTCAAGATCACCACGCCGTGGGACCTGGCCCGCGCGGAGGCCCTCCTGCGCCGCGAAAGTTCAGCACAGTACAGCGCGGGCACCCGCACCGGTCTCGGCATCGACGTGCACGCGTGGGACGCATCCCTGCCCCTCTGGCTCGGAGGCCTGCACTGGCCTGGTGAGCCGGGACTCGCGGGCCACAGTGATGGCGACGCGGTCTGCCACGCCATCTGTGACGCGCTCTTGTCGGCGGCGCGCCTCGGCGACATGGGGTCCAACTTCGGCACAGACGACCCGCAGTATGCGAACGCGTCGGGTCAACTGTTCCTCGACGCGACACTCGCGCTGGTGCGCGAGGCGGGGTTCGACGTGCTGAACGTTGCCGTGCAGGTGGTGGCGCAGCGACCGAAGGTCGCTCCGCGCCGGGTCGAGATGGAAGCCCGCCTGATGGAGATCGTCGGTGCGCCGGTGAGCGTGTCGGCCACGACATCCGATGGCCTCGGGTTCACCGGGCGCGGCGAGGGACTCAGCGCGATGGCGACGGCGCTGCTGGCCAGCACGTCGCCCAAGCAGCCCCGCCGATAGGCTGGACGCCGTGACCGTTCGCCTCTACGACACCCGCACCGCCGGGCTCGCCGACCTCGTTCCGATAGTCGAAGGACGGGTGGGAATCTACGTCTGCGGGCCGACCGTGCAGTCCTCGCCGCACATCGGGCACCTGCGCTCGGCGCTCGTCTACGACCAGTGGCGCCGCTGGCTCACCTACCGCGGCTACACAGTCACGCTGGTGCGCAACGTCACAGACATCGACGACAAGATCCTCGCCAATGCTGCGGCCACCGGCGCGGAGAGTGGCGGCGTGTACGGCGCCCGAAGCGAGCGCGCCGCAGGTGTGGCGGCGCGCCAGACTGGCGGAGAAGAATGGTGGGCGCTCGCATACCGGTACGAGCTCGAGTTCACGAACGGGTACGCGCGCCTCGGCATCCTCGCCCCGACGTATGAGCCGCGGGCGACGGCCAGCATCCCGCAGATGCAGCAGATCATCACCGATCTCATCGATCGCGGGCACGCCTACGTCGCCGACGACGCAACTGGCGACGTGTACTTCGACGTCGCCTCATGGCCGGCCTATGGCGAGCTGACCCACCAGAAGCCGGATGACATGGCGGCGTCGGCGGACGCCGAAACTCGCGGAAAGCGCGATGCCCGTGACTTCGCTCTCTGGAAGGGGCACAAGCCAGACGAGCCGTTGTCATCCGCCTTCCCCTCCCCGTGGGGCGAGGGACGCCCCGGCTGGCACATCGAGTGCTCGGCCATGTCGAGCCGCTACCTCGGCACGCACTTCGACATCCATGGCGGCGGCCTCGACCTGCGTTTTCCGCACCACGAGAACGAGCTGGCCCAGTCCACTGCGGCGGGTCATGCTTTCGCCAACCACTGGGTGCACAACGGCCTTGTGAACGTGAACGGGCAGAAGATGTCGAAGTCTCTCGGCAACTCCATCTTCGCCTCTGAGTTTCTCGACCAGGCGCGCCCTCTCGTCGTGCGTTACTACCTGGGAGCCGCCCACTACCGGTCGACCATCGACTATCACGATGGCGCACTCGTCGAGGCCGAGGCGGCCCTCGAGCGCATCGAAGTGTTCCTCGACCGGGTGCACCGTCGGCTCGAAGACACCCGCTTCTTCGGCACGGGCGTGCAGGCAGTTCCTGACGAATTCGCGGCTGCAATGGACGACGACCTCGCCATCCCGCAGGCGCTGGCCGTGCTGCACGACAGCGTTCGTGCGGGCAACGCCGCGCTCGACGCCGAAGACCTGGCTGCGGCAGCGAGCATCCAGGCACAGGTGCTGGCCATGACCGAAGTTCTCGGAATCAACCCGTTGGCCGTAGAATGGCAGACTGCCTCGCACGAACCGTCGAGCGCAGCACTGGCCACGCTCGTCGAGAAGTTGCTCGAAGACCGTGCGGCCGCTCGCAGCGCGAAGGATTTCGCAGCAGCCGATCGCATCCGCGATGAGCTCACCGCCGCCGGCATCCAGATCGAGGACACCCCCACTGGGGCACATTGGAGTCTTGAATCATGAAAAGCAGCGGAAACAAGCCACGCGCCGGCGCTGTGCGTAAAGCCCGCAAGGGCCCACAGGTCGGCTCCGGCGGACAGGGTCGCCAGGCCCTGGAGGGCAAAAAGCCGACGCCGAAAGCTGAGGACCGCCCGTACCATCCGGCAGGCAAAGCCAAGCTGGCGAAAGACCGCTTCGTTGCGGCAGGCGGAACTAAGCGTCCCTCCAGCGCTGGCGCACCCCAGCGCCCGCAGCAGCGGGTCAGCAAGCCCAAGCAGACCGACGAGTTCGAGATCGTCACCGGTCGCAACTCTGTGCTCGAAGCCCTGCGCGCCAAAATCCCGGTGACCGCCCTCTACATCGCGACCCGAATCGAATACGACGACCGGGTAAAAGAGGTCATGCAGATCGCCACGAAGCGAGGTCTGCCCATTCTCGAAGTGATGCGACCTGAACTCGACCGGCTCGCCGGTTTCGACTCGGTGCACCAGGGTCTCGCGCTCAAAGTGCCGTCGTACGAGTACGCCCACCCGACCGACCTGCTCGACAAGATCATCGCGAGTGGGCGTGTGCCCCTGCTCGTTGCGCTCGACGGCGTGACCGACCCGCGCAACCTTGGCGCGATCATCCGCTCGGTGGCTGCTTTCGGTGGTCACGGCGTGATCGTGCCGCAACGTCGGTCGGTCGGCCTCACCGCCGCAGCCTGGAAGACGTCAGCAGGAGCGGCTGCCCGCACACCGGTCGCGATGGCCGGCAACCTCACGCAGACCATCAAGGCATATAAGGAGCGCGGCGTCTTCGTGCTCGGCCTCGACGGAGACGGCGAAGTCTCCCTTCCCGACCTGCAGCTGGCGAAAGAGCCGGTGCTGCTCGTTGTCGGCAGCGAAGGCAAGGGCCTCTCCAGGCTCGTCACCGAGAACTGCGACGCCGTGGTCTCCATTCCGATCAACGCGGCGACCGAGTCGCTGAACGCCGGAATCGCCGCCAGCGTCACGCTCTACGAGATCGCCAAGCAGCGCGCGCTGGGCAAGAAGAAGTAGGCCGGTCAGACCCGGTTGCGCCAGTCGTCTGGGTCGAGTGGCGGCGTCGCACGAAGGATGCTGATCGCCTCCGTGGGCGGATCGATCACCGTCGCCTCATCCCGCCTGTGACGCAGCACCGTCTCGACGTATGAGCTGACCGCTTCGGCCAGCGGTACATCGCGCTCCTCGTTCTGCGACAGGTACCAGCGGTGGTCGAGCAGCTGGTGAAAGACCTCGGCCGGTTCCAGCCTGCCTTTGAGGTCGCGGGGGATGGCGCGCACTACGGGTTCGAACACCTGGGCCAGCCACTCGTGGGCCACCATCTCTTCGTCGGCCCCCTTCTTCTTGTATGTGGCTGTGTACGAGTCGAGGTCGTTGAGCAGTCGCCTCGCCTGGTTCTCCTGTGCGTCGAGCCCGGTCAGACGCAACAGTCGACGCTGGTGATGACCGGCATCCACCACCTTCGGCTGGATGCGCACCTGGCTGCCTGAGTCATCGGTCCGGATGGCCAGCTCCTCGATATCGAAGCCGAGCTCGTTGAGCCTCTCAACCCGCTCGTTGATGCGCCAGCGCTCTGACGACGAGAACGACTCGGACCCGGTGAGCTCGGTCCAGAGGGAACGGTACGCGGCGACGATCCCGTTGCTCACGTCCACCGGGTCCACCTCTTCGTCGAGGCGACCGCCGGCTGCCAGGTCGAGCAGCTCGCCAGCAATGTTGACGCGGGCTATTTCGAGGTCGTTCTCGCGCTGGCCGTTCGAAAGGCCGTCGTAGAGCTTGCCGGTCTCGGCGTCGACGAGGTACGCGGCGAATGCGCCGGCATCCCGCCGAAAGAGGGTGTTCGAGAGCGAGACATCGCCCCAGAAGAGACCGATGATGTGCAGGCGCACGAGCAGCACTGCGAGTGCGTCCACGAGCCACGTTGCGGTGTCTGGGCGAAGAGTCTGCGAGTAGATGGCGCGGTAGGGCAGCGAGAATCTCAAGTGCCTGGTGACGAGCACTGCCGCGAGTTCGTTGCCGTCATCGTCGGTGCGGTTCGTGATCACCGCGAGCGGGTCGACACACGGCACGTCCAGCTTCTGCAGCGCACGAAGCATGTCGTACTCCCTGCGGGCCAGTTCGGCGGTGGTCTCCTTGATCGCAATCACATAGCCGCTGAGATGCACGAAGCGCACGAGGTGGCGGGAGATGCCCTTTGGCAGGGCAGCGATCACGTCTTCAGGCCACGTGTCGAGCGGAAGCTGCCACGGCAGGTCGAGCAGCGCGGGGTCGACAGTGGCAGAAGTGATGTTGAGAGAGCCGCTCATGGTGATCAGGTCGATCGTTGGCCGGCCGCCTTTTGGGGACGACCGGCCGTCGGATCAGGCCGCGAGAGCCTTGTTGAGGCGCTCGCCGGATTCGGTGCTGAAAGCGTGCACGTGCTCGGCAACAGGGGAAACCATGACGGTCTCACCCGCGCTTGGGTGGGTGCGGCCGTCGACGCGCGCCACGATGTCTACCCGGGAGCCGTCGACATCCGCGTGCCCATAGAGGTAGCCGTCAGCACCCAGTTCTTCGACGATGTCGACCGAGACCCTGAGGCCTTCGCCGTCCTTCGAGACGCGGATGTCTTCAGGGCGAACCCCGATCGTCACGCTCCTTGCGGTGTTGGCCGCCAGCGACGCCCTGTCGAGCTTCGCGACCGCGCTGCCGAAGGTGAGTCCGTTCTCGGTCACCCTGGTCTCGAAGAGGTTCATCGCGGGGGAGCCGATGAAACCGGCCACGAACACGTTGTTCGGGTTGGAGTAGAGCTCGCGCGGTGTTCCCACCTGCTGCAGTACGCCATCCTTCAGCACCGCGATGCGGTCGCCCATGGTGAGCGCTTCGGTCTGGTCGTGAGTCACGTAGACCGTGGTCACGCCGAGACGGCGCTGCAGCGTTGCGATCTGGGTGCGGGTCTGCACCCTGAGCTTCGCGTCGAGGTTCGACAGCGGCTCATCCATAAGGAACACCTGCGGCTGGCGCACGATGGCCCGCCCCATTGCAACGCGCTGGCGCTGGCCGCCGTAAAGCGCCTTGGGGGTGCGGCCGAGGTAGTCCTCGAGGTCGAGCAGTTTCGCCGCTTCCAGCACGCGGGTTGCCCGTTCCTCTTTGCTGACCCCTGCGATCTTGAGCGCGAAGCCCATGTTCTCGGCAACGGTCATGTGGGGGTAGAGGGCGTAATTCTGGAAGACCATCGCGATGTCGCGATCTTTCGCGGCCATCTCGGTGACATCCTGCCCGCCGATCAGGATGCGACCCTCGTTGACCTCTTCGAGGCCGGCGAGCATGCGCAAAGACGTCGACTTACCGCAGCCCGAAGGGCCGACAAGTACGAGGAATTCGCCGTCTGCGACCGTGAGGTCGAGGGAGTCCACAGCCGGGCGGGTGGCACCGGGGTAGAGGCGGGTTGCTTTGTCAAAAGTGACAGAGGACATGCGTGATTTCTCCTTCACCGGCAGGTACGTGCCGGACGATCCGTAATGAATGGAATGGGTTGTGCCCGT
>JAODLU010000011.1 GCA_025464125.1 Microbacteriaceae bacterium
AGAGTTGCCCGTCGACGATCGCGACCCGGCCGGGATGCCTGCCCGCCGAAGCCGCCAGCGGCTGCCAGGCCAGATCCGCGCTGAAAACGCCCGACCCCCGGTAGTCGGCGGCGCGCGGATTCACCGATGTCGGCAGGATGGGCATGGGCTGCATCATTGCCACTTCCACTCCGGCTCGTCTTTCTCGACGAAGGCCCGCTGTGCCTCTGCGGAGTCGGAGAACTGCCTGAGCCGGTTCGTGTAGTCCTGCTCGAGCCGGTAGCCATCCTCGAGCGGCAAAAACTCCACCCGGTTGAACGATTCCTTGGCAAGCCGGATTGCCAGCGGGCTCTTAGCCGCGATCTGCGCGGCGATCCCCATGGCCGTGGACATGAGTTCAGCGCGAGGCACCACCCGGCTCACGGTTCCGCGACGAAAAAGCTCGTCCACGCCGACCGAGGCCGCCGTATAGAAGAGCTCGCGTGCCCTGGACGGCCCAACCAGCCGCGCGAGATGGGCTGTTGCCCCGAGCATCCCGACATTGATCTCGGTGGCCGCCAGCGTGACGCCTTCCGCCGCGACGATGAAGTCGGCCATTGCCGCATATGCGACACCAGCACCGATCGCCGGGGCGTTGAGGGCGAGAATCACCGGCACTACACAGTCCCGCACTGCCCAGAGCGAATCACGCACAACTGTCCCGCGATCGAGCCGCGAGCTCACGCTCAGCGACTGCTGGCCCTCTACCGACAGGCGATGCTGCTCCTTGATGTCGGCGCCGGCCATGAAGGCACGCTCGCCCGTGGCAGTGAAGATGGCCACCCGGATGTCGGTGCGATCAACGAAAGACCTGAAGACGTCACGAATCTGGGCGTACGCATCACGCGTCAGCGCGTTCACGGGGGGCCTGTCGAAGGTGACGACGGCGATGCTGTCGACGACCGTGACCCTGACGTTTTCGGTGCTGCTGGGATCGATGCTGTCAGTTGCGGGCATCCGCGTCACCCTTCTTCGCTCCTGGCTTCGGCATTTTCAGGAAGCGCCTTGCCAGGATGTTCTTCTGGATTTCGTTGGTGCCGGCGAAGATCGTCTCGGCGCGACTGTAGAGAAAGGTGCGTTGAAGCTCGGCCTCAGGCGAATACGGTGGGTGAGCAATCGCCCCGTCCCTGCCGAGGGACGCGTAGGCGAGTTCGCCGAGGTCGCGGTGCCACTGGCTGGCGTAGACCTTCGTGAGCGACGGCAGTACGCCGGCTGGGACACCAAGTTCGAGCGCAGCGAGCGTTTGGAGGCCAACTGCCCTGAAGGCCGCGAGCCCGACAAGCGAGTCAACGAGCTGCGTCTGGAGGTTCGCACTCTGTTCCGGCGCTGCGCGCACTCTCTCGACCACGTTCACCAGGTCCATGTCGAACCGGAAGTACCTGCACATAAACCAGTCACGCTCGAAACCGAGGGTAGACATGGCGACATCCCAGCCGTTGCCGACGCCTCCGACGACGTTCTCTTCTGCTGTCACCGCACCATCAAAGAAAACCTCGGCGAACTCCGCAGAGCCCGTCAGCTGCCGGATCGGCCGTACGGTCACGCCTGGCTGGTCCATCGGGATGAGCAAATATGAGATGCCCTGCTGCCTGCTCGACTGTGGGTCGGTGCGGCACAGCGCGAAGCACCAGTCGGCCTTGCCTGCGAGGCTGGTCCAGATCTTGTGTCCGTCGATCACCCAGCGGCCGTCTTCGAGCCTCGCCCTCGTGCGGATGTTCGCGAGATCTGATCCGGCATCCGGCTCCGAGTAGCCCTGGCACCACAGCTCTTCAGCTCGCAGCATCTTCGGGATGAATCGGGAGCGTTGTTCAGGCGTGCCGTGCTGGATGATCGTTGGCCCGACCAGGTCCTCAGCGAGAAAGTTGACCCGCTCAGGGGCCCCCGCACGAAAGTACTCGTCACGGTAGGCGAAGAATTCCGCGGCGTTCGCTTGCCTGCCACCGAACTCCTTGGGCCACGTGACGCAGGCCCAGCCGCCAGCGGCGAGCGCCTGCTCCCATTCCAGGTTGAGGTCGAACATCTCCTCGTCCCATGATCCGCCGCGCCCGATCAGCGGGGCGAACCTGCCGGTGAGGTTCTGCTGGAGCCATGCCCGGAAGTCCAACCTCAGCGCGCTGGCTGCTGCACCTTCACGCAGCGGCAGGAGCCGATCCAGCAGGTCACCGCGGTCGGGTCGTGGCTCAACCATGTGCCACCCCCGACCCTCGGAACCCAGGCACGGGAAAAAGCGAGTCGAATCCCGTCGCCTCGATCTGGGCGGACAGCCAGGCGAGCGTGCCCGAGGAGCCCACCGGCGACCTGCGCACGAGCTGGCCGTAGCGGGAAAGCCATGACAGGTCGTGCTCATCGGTGAACCCGACAGCCGCGTGAACCTGGTGGCACACCTTCAGCACACGGTCCGCAGCCTCGAGCATGCTGACCCTCAGGGCGAGCACATCTGTCAGGCTGTCCAACCCCGCCGAGAAGTAGGCGTGGAGCGCCTGCTCGCACATGACCTCGAGACCGGACAACTCCACGAACGCGTCGGCCAGCTGGAACTGGATTCCCTGGTAATCAGAGATGCGGTGGCCGAACTGTTCCCTGAGCCTGCTGTGCTCGAGGGTGAGCGACAGCGCGGTTTCCAGGCTGCCGAGGATCGACCACGCGTCGAGCAGCATCACGAGCACTGCCGGCTCGAGATCGCCCGCAGCCCAGGAGTCCACAGCAACGGCCGTGGTGAACCTGGACGTGATCGCGGCGTCTACTCCCCCCGATGACACGACAGTCGCACGAGACCCGTCTGCAGTCACCGCGGTCCAGCCGATCGCCAAATCGCCGTGTTCGGCGCGGAGGGCAGTCCGCGATACGAAGAGAACTCCGGGCATGCCGACGGGCGCGGCGAGGAGTCCGACGAGCGGGTACGGCAGCGCGACCGAGCCGGCAGCCCTAGAGGCTGAGGCGACGGCAGTGAGTTCGTCGAGGCCTTCCCTGGCGTCCACCTCCAGCACGCCGGAAAGCTCGAGGATGGGAAGCACGACACGCTCACGCGCGGCTGGATCTGCGAAGGCGGCCCGGGCGAGATTCACCCCGCCAGCTTTTACGAAAGCGCTCGCCAGGGTGCGGCCGAACTCGAGGCCGTCGCTCGGAAGCTCGATTCTCATCGGTTCTCCAGGATCGCGCGAGCCAGCGACCTGCGCTGCATCTCGATGGTGCCGGATGAGACAGTTCCCGCGAGCGCGTAACGCCAGTGGTCTTCGATGGTGCGGGCCAGCCTGTCCCCATCGGAATCCGGCGCGAGCACCGATGGACCAGCCAGTTCCATGAGCACCTCGGAGACCTCCTGGTCGAGGATGGTGACGGCGATGCGATAGGCAGATACGTCTGCAGGATCGACCCGCCCAGCATCCTGCGATGCCACAACGCGGTAGGCCATCAGGCGGGCCTGCCTGCTGCGCACGAGCGCCCGCGCCCAGCGATCGCGAAGGGCTGCTGGCACCTCCGCCCATCCGTCGCCGATCGACTCACGAACCTCGGCGAGCAGCCTGTCGCATTTGGCGTAGCGGGCGATGCCGATTCGCTCGTATGCCAGCACATCCATGACGATCCGCCAGCCCTGCCCAACCTCGCCGAGAACCTGGTCGGCTGGCACGAACACGTCAGTGAGGAAGACCTCGTTGAGGTGGTACGGCCCGACGAGAGTCTGGAGCGGTCGGACCTCGAAGCCCGGGGAGTCAGTTCGCACGAGAAAGACCGTTATTCCGTCGCGCTTGTCTTTCGTTCGTGCGTCGAGACGTGCGAGCAGGAAGCACCAGCCTGCGATGGGCGCGTACGACGTCCAGACCTTCTGGCCGTTGATGCGGTAGCCGTCGCCTTCCTTCGTCGCCGTTGTGCGCATCGCGCCGAGGTCGGATCCCGCCTCTGGCTCGCTGAAGCCCTGGCACCAGATCATCTCGCCAGAGCTGATCGGCGGCAGGTGCTGCTGCTTCTGTTTCTCCGTGCCGTATCGCATGATGACCGGACCAACCCAGTTGACGCCCATGTACTGGGCGCCCCGCGGCTCGAAGTGCGACCACATCTCCTCACGCACCACGGTCTGCAGCCATGGACCGGCGGCCTGCCCCCCGTATTGCGCTGGCCACGCCATGCAGAGCAGCTGTTCCGCGCCGAGCAGCCGGGAGAACTCCTCCGCGGTTGCCAGGTCTTTGGGGTCGCCCGTGAACGACCCGACGTAGTCCGCCGGGAGCCTTTCATCGATAAGACGGCGCAGGCGGGTGCGAAGGGCGGTGGTTCCATCACTCGCGATCATCAGAGGTCCACCAGTTCCACTTTGCGAATCTTGCCGAGCGCGGTGCGTGGCAGGCTTTGCACGACCACTACGCGTCGCGGCACCTTGAAGTTCGCGAGCCTGCCCGCGCACCATGCCACGATCTCGTCAGGTTGTGCGGTGGCCTCGACGTAGGCGATCGGCACCTCACCGAGCCTGTCGTCAGGCATGCCGATCACGGCGGCGGCACTGACGTGTGGATGCTCACCAAGCACTCTTTCGACCTCGGCCGGGTACACATTGAACCCACCGACGATGATCACCTCTTTCAGCCTGCCGATCATGTGCAGCCGGCCGGCACTGTCGACAGATGCGAGATCGCCAGTGTGCAGCCAGCCATTGCCATCGATGGCTTCGGCCGTCGCCTCGGGGTCTTCGAAATAGCCCTTCATCAGGGCAAAACCTCGCAGCAATATCTCGCCGGCCTCGTCTGGAGCACACGTGCTTCCGTCGGCTGCGATGATGCGCATCTCCATGCCTGGCACTGGAGTGCCCGGACTCGTTGCCACGGTCTCGATGCCGTCATCCGGTGAGGTGAAGGTGCCCGTCGCCGTCGATTCCGTGAGCCCGTAGCCGTTGCCGACGCGGTCTATGCCGAGCACGGTCTTCATCGCGTGCACGAGTTCCGGCGGAACGTTCGCGGCGCCCGTGAGGCTGAACCGCAGGCTGGTGAGGTCGAACGAATCCAGGTCGGGCAGGGCGAGAAGGGAGTGGAACAGGGTCGGCGGACCGGAGAAGACTGTCACGCTGTGCTCAGTGATTACCGATGCAACCCGCCTCGCGTCGAACACGGGCTCCGACATCACGCAGGCCCCGAGAACGAGCGTGTAGCTCCAGCCGTACTTGTAGCCGAACATGTGGAAGAAAGGGGTGACGACCAGCTGGCGGTCGCTCGCTTCGATCATCATGCAGTGGTTGCCCGACCAGACGATGCCGACGGATGCCCCGTGGCTGATCATCGCTCCCTTGGGGTAGCCGGTCGTGCCCGACGTGAACATGATGTCGCTGGTGTCGTCGGGCTGGATGCGCTCCAGCCGTGCGTCGATTGCCGCATCGTCGGCGTCTCCACGCTGCACGAGCCCGGCAAGCGACGGCCCTCCCTTTTCTGCGTCGATCTGGCCGATCAGGAATTCGAGCGCAGGGAACTCCGCTCGTACTGCCTGGATGTCGGCCAGGTAGTCCCGTCCGAGGAAGCCAGCTGAGGCGACCAGCGCCCTGGCGCGCGTTCGTTTCAGGATGTAGCCGACCTCATCCATCGTGTACCTGGTGTTCAGCGGCACCACGATTGCACCCGCGTAATGGGCTGCCAGGCCGGTGACTATCCAGTCGAGGCCGTTGGGCAGCCAGATCGCCACCCTGTCTTCTTCTTCGATCCCGAGTGCGAGCATGCCGCTGGCAGCGCGTCGTGCGCGCTCACGCAGCTGCGCGTAGGTCACGACCTCGTCATCCTGCCGGTAAGCGGCACTGTCGGGAGCCGTGTTCGCGAAGTGCTCGATGCGATGCAGCACCGATCCGTCCCATGCGGTCATTGCGCTGCCGCCCTGCCAGTTGCCCCAGCAGCGTGCGCACGGAGGTATGACATATAGCCGACGGAAACCCGGCTGCCACCATTCACCGGGACGACGGCGCCGCTGACCCACTGGGCCTCGTCCGACGCGAGATATACGCAGGCTGGCCCGATGTCATCGACAACACCCATGCGACCGAGGGGCACACTCTCGGCCTGGCGCTGCCGCCGCTCGGGTGTATTCATCACACCCGCTGGGGTGTCGTCCAGCTCGGTGAGCACGAGGCCCGGCGCCACACAGTTGACCCTGATGCCGAGGTGGCCCCACTCGACGGCCAGCGTCGAGCTGAGGTTCTCGACTGCAGCTTTCGCTGCGCCGTAGTTGCCTGTGTTGGGGTTGGGGTTGGATGCGCTGCGGGAGGTGATGTTGATGATGCTGCCGCCGGCTGTCATGGCTCGGGCAGCAGCCTGGCATGCGAAGAATGTTGCCTTGAAGTTCAGGTCGACCACACGGTCCCACTGGTTCTCGTCGATGTCGATCATCGGTCCGACGTCTGCTGCGGATGCGCTGCCCGCGTTGTTCACCCAGCAGTCGATCCTGCCGAAATGCTCGAGCGTGAACGCGACAAGCGAGTCGATGGATGCCGCGTCCGTGATGTCCACCACCACCGATTCGGCAGTCGCGCCCATGGCGCGCAGCCCGGCCACCGTGTGTGCAAGAAGTTCCGCGGTTCGGCCGGCGACCACGACGGTGGCGCCGGCAGAGGCCAGTGCGCGGGCTATGCCGCCGCCGATTCCGCGCCCACCACCAGTGACGACACAGACTTTTGCCGTGAGGTCGAACATGGGGCTCCATTCGTCGTCGGGTGGGCCGTTGTTGAGGACTTTACTTGGTGCCGTCCATCATGGCTATGATAGCCACTCTGGTGCGGGATCGAGCCTTCCGGAATTGCCAGCAAATTAGTAGGAAGTCCAACATTATTGAGCTTATAGTTGGGGTTCCTACTAAATGCTCCGAGCGGCTGGAATGCGCCGCGAAGACCAGCGCAGAAAGCAGTCGCCCTTAATGGTTCGCGAACTAACCCACTTCATCGGCGGCGTGCACGTCCCAGGAACGTCAGCCCGGTTCGGCGACGTTTTCGACCCAAACACCGGCGAGGTGCAGGCGAAGGTGCCACTTGCCTCAGTCGCCGAGGTCACCGCTGCGATCGATAACGCAGAGATCGCGCAGCGCGAGTGGGCGAGCTGGAACGCGCAGCGCAGTGCCCGCGTGCACATGAAATTCCTGCAGCTGGTACAGGAAAACGTGCAGCCGCTGGCCGAGATGCTCTCCTCCGAACACGGCAAGACCGTGGAGGATGCCAAGGGCGACATCCAGCGCGGCGTCGAGGTCGTGGAGTTCGCGCTGGGCGCACCGCACCTGCTGAAGGGCGAGTACTCCTCCAGCGTCGGCACGGGCGTCGACGTGTATTCGATGCGGCAGCCGCTCGGCGTTGTCGCCGGAATCACACCCTTCAACTTTCCCGCAATGATTCCGCTGTGGAAGATGGGCCCGGCCATCGCAGCGGGCAACGCGTTCATCCTGAAGCCATCCGAGCGCGACCCATCCGTGCCGCTGCGCCTCGCCGAGCTCTTTCTCGAAGCGGGGCTGCCCGCCGGCGTTCTCAACGTCGTCAACGGTGACAAAGAGAGCGTTGATGCGCTTCTCGAAGACCGGCGGGTAAAGGCCATCGGCTTCGTCGGCTCCACCCCGATCGCCCAGTACATCTACGAGAATGCTGCCAAGAACGGCAAGCGTGCCCAGTGCTTCGGCGGTGCCAAGAACCACATGAT
>JAODLU010000027.1 GCA_025464125.1 Microbacteriaceae bacterium
AGCGATCGCGGGTTCGCCACCGCCAGCTCGTCACGCTGCTCTCCACTCCGATGCCGGAGCGCCCGGGGCTGCGCCTGATCGATCATGAGGCACCTGTCGCCTACTGCCTTCCCGGCACCACCCGGTCGGTCACGGTTCTGTCCGCCGGGCTGCTCGAACTGCTCGACGAATCACAACTCGCGGCCGTCATCTCCCACGAGAACGCCCATGCGACCCAGCGCCACCACCTGGTGCTGCTCGCTTTCCGAGCCTGGCGGGCGTCGCTCCCCTGGTTCCCCATCGCAACCAGGGCCCTCGTCGCCGTGACGACACTGGTCGAGATGCTCGCCGACGACCGGGCGCGGCGGGATGTCTCCGATGACACCCTCGCGCGCTCGATCGGGCTTGTCGCGTCAGCATCCGGAGTCCCGCGTCATGAATCGAGACAGGCGAGCGGGATGGATGCCTCGGCCAACGCCCTCGCTGCGGACGGCGACTCCGCTGAACGGCGCATCTCCCGGCTGGTGAACCCGCGTCCGCCGTTGCCATCGGGCGCCCGGTCGCTCGCGATCATCAGCGGGATGGCACTGCTCGCCGTTCCGACGATCATCGTGCTGTCGCCGGCATTCGCGTAACCGGCTGTTCCGCCGGTTATCATCCGTCGCTTAGGCCATCGCCTCCGCGTGTCAAGGCGTTGCCTTAGCTTCCACTCAGGTATTGCATAGGCATGGTTCGTAACTTCTATACGGCGCCCATTCCTATAGGCACTCCGAATCGGCCCTGATCCTGCCGGACCTCCTGACCAGCCACGCAGCCCGAAATGAGCTACCTGATGACACTGACCAACGATCGTCCGCCGAAAGTCGCGCCGACACCCATCCTCTTCCATCGCCGTCGCGGCATGGTCGTCGTATTGCTGTGCGTGATGTATTTCATCGCCTACTTCGACCGCAACAACATAGCCACAGCCGGGCCGTCGATCATCAAGGAGTTCGATCTCACGACGACGGAGTTCGGTCTCGCCGCCTCGGTCTTCGCGATCTTCTACGCGACGCTGCAGATCTTCGGCGGCTGGATCGGCGAGAAGATCGGTCCGCGAAAAGGACTCCTCATTCTCGGCCTGCTGTGGGGGCTCTCGACCTTCTACACCGGACTCGTGACGGGTCTCGTGACCCTGCTCATCGCTCGTGCCATCCTCGGCTTCAGCGAATCGGCGACCTTCCCGACAGCGACCCAGGCGATGAGTCGCTGGGTACCGGCGGACCGCAACGGTCTCGTGCAGGGCATCGTTCACTCGGCTTCCCGGCTCGGCACCGCGCTGGCGCCGATCGTCGTCGCGGCGATCATCCTGTGGCAGGGCTGGCGCGAGTCGTTCATCTACATCGGAATACTGAGCATGGCCTGGGCGCTCGTGTGGTTCGCACTCTTCCGAGATCGCCCGAAGGACGTGAAGGGGATCTCCGACCTCGAGCTCTCAGAGGTCCCGGACATCCCGAAGGCGGCGCAGCGTCCGCCCGTGCCGTGGAAGCGTCTCATCCGCTCCATTCTTCCGGTCACTCTCGTCGACTTCGGCTACGGCTGGGTCGCCTGGGTCTTCTTCACCTGGATCCCCACGCTCCTTGCGACCACGTACAAGCAGGACATTGAACACTACGGACTCCTGACCTCATTGATCCTCGTCGGCGGCGTCGTCGGCGATACCCTCGGCGGAGTTGCGAGCGACCGCATCCTTCGCCGCACGGGCAACGCGCGAAACGCGCGCCGCACTCTTCTGCTTATCGGCTTCATCGGCTCGCTGCTCTGCCTGGCCCCGCTCGTCTTCACCCCGCCGCTGACGGTGGCGGTCATCGCTCTCGCGTTCTCGTTCTTCGTCCTCGAGTTGACCAACGCCCAGCTCTGGGCGATCCCGATGGACGTCGCACCCACCTGGTCCGGGACCGCCAGCGGCATGATGAATACGGGCTTCGGCATCGCCGGAATCCTGTCGCCGATCGTGGTCGGAGCGCTCGTGCAGGTCACCGGCGGCTTCGCCGTGCCGTTCGCGCTGTCCGTCGCGATACTGGTCGCCGCAGCCATCCTCGCCGGTGTGATGCACCCGAAGAAGGTGGATCCGATCGACGTTCCGCTGGGGACGTCGGCAGCCTAGTCAGGGCTCACAGTCTCAAAGGCAGCCGAGATGAATGCCCCTGCCGAGGTCATCCCTGGGACGACGCCGTCTTCTTCGTCCGCGGCGTGAACCGGCGGCCGGTGAGCGGAAGACTGAACCAGGAGCGGCGGGCGATCTCGGTGAGGCCGAGCGAGAACAGGATCACGAGCACGTAAGTCACCGGCGTCAGCCAGGGGGTTGCGACGTGCCTCTCCAGCCAGTCGTCCCCGACCCAGAGCAGAAGCCAGAGAAAGAGTGGATGCGACAGGAAGACGCCGAATGACCGGTCGGATCCGGCATCCAGAGCTCGTGCAACCAGACTGCGCGGATTTCGGCGATCAGCCCACCAGGTCCCGACCGCGAGGAACCCGAGCGCCACGGGCACCGACCAGATCATCTCGATCGGCTGAAGCGGTGTGCCGGCGCGATACAGGCTGTAGCCGCCGACGGTCATGTTGAGCACCCAGACGCCGAGGGTCGCGAGAGCGCCGCCGAGGAACAGGAAGCCGATCGCCCTGCGGTGTGCACGAACCCAGGCGAGGAAGACGGCAGCGTGATCGGCGGCGACAGCCCCGGCGATGATGAAGAACTGGTAGCTGAAGAAGAATTCCTTGTTGTATTCGTTGATCGCCGAAGTCGCCTCAGGGAAGTACATGTACAGCGCGGTGAGTGCCAGTTGAAACGCACCACTGATGGCAAGCAGCCAGACGTGATGGCCTCGCGTCCTGCGGACGAGCCACAGGATGATCGGCACGAGCAGGTACACCTGCATTGTCACGAGCAGGAAGTACAGGTGGTACCACGCGGTGCCGGTGAGGATGTAGCCGATGAGGCGGACCAGCATCTCGCCGAAGTCGCCGTTCGGCGAACGGAGATTGCTCGCGGTGAAGTAGAGGACGGACCACACGATGTACGGCACTCCGACGAGGAGGAAGCGTTTCGGCAGGAATTTCTTCATCGGCACGGGCCGGTTGAGATAGCTGTAGACGAGCACGAACGCCGTCAGGGCGAAGAAGACCTCGCGGGTGAGATGTACGAGCGAGAGGAACCCGTAGAGCACGAAGTCGTCGTCTGCGGTGGTGTGGCTCGTTGTGTGAACCGCGATGACGCACGCGAAGGTGAAGATGCGGACGACATCGATCTCGTAGAGATGAGGAGCTTTCGAGCGCGGTTTGGCGGGTGACGCCACCTCTTCAGCGGTCATTGCGCGGCTGCCTCGCGGGCGGCATCGAACTCCCGTACG
>JAODLU010000050.1 GCA_025464125.1 Microbacteriaceae bacterium
CCCACAGGGCCCGTTGTTGCGCTGTCACAGCTCGAGCTCGCCACGAGCCCCCGCTCGGTTACCGGCGAGACCACCGCGCTGCTGCGCTCGGCCGACATCGTGCCGATCACCGACTCTCCGGCCCAGGTGCTGCCGACCACGGTCGTCTCGCGCGACCGGGCCGGCGATTCCCAGGTGAAGGTCACGTCGACCAAACGGCTTCTCGGTCTCGACATCTCGGGAACGATCGCGGCGACCATCGCCGGCCTCGGCTTCGGCGACAAGCTTGTCGGGCGGGACGTGTCGACCACCTTTCCTCCCGCCATGAAGCTGCCGCTTGTGACTTCAGGCGGGCACACGATCAACTCCGAGGCGATCCTGGCTCTCAAGCCGAGCCTGATCATCACCGACGGCACGGTCGGTCCGGCAGACGTTCTGCTGCAGCTGAGGGATGCCGGAATCCCGGTGGTCTTCGTCGACCGGGAGCCCGGCCTCAAAGAAGCGGGTGTGCTGGCGAAAGCGGTTGGCACCATTCTCGGCGCTTCGGCGACGGGGGCGTTGCTCGCTGAGCGACTCGACGCAGACATCGCTGCAAAGATCGCGGAGATCGCGTCCATCGCGCCGAAGGCACAGGCCGAAAGGCTGCGGATGCTCTTCCTCTACATTCGCGGAAACTCGGGCATCTACTACCTGTTCGGACACGAATCGGGGGCTGACGAGCTGATCACAGGTCTCGGCGGCATCGATGTGGCGACGCAGATCGGCTGGAGCGGCATGAAGCCCATGACCGACGAGGCGATGGTCGCCGCGAACCCCGACCTGATTCTCGTGATGACCGACGGAATCGAGAGCACCGGCGGGGTGACCGGGCTGCTCGCCGCTCGACCCGCGATCGCGCTGACCGCGGCCGGCGAGCACCGCCGCTTCGTCGACATGGCCGATGGCGAAGTGCTCGGCTTCGGCCCGCGCACAGCAGACGTGCTCGACGCGCTGGCCCGCGCGATCTATACGAAGAGGTAGATCGCGCAGGACCCAGCCGCCTTGTGACGAAACGGCCCCCTTACGAAACGGCCCTCTTACGAAACGGCCCTGCGGCGCCGCACCAGCACTAGTGCGGCCACGGCGATAGCGGCCAGTACAGCGGCCACCACCCACCACAGCCAGCCGAGGGAGCCACCCTCGGCCGCAGCTGCGGCGGGCTTGACCTCGGCGAGGTCGGCCGAGAGCTTCGCGCAGGAGTTGTCGCTGACGAAGTCGAGCGTGACGGCATCCAGCGCGTCTCCCGCTTTGTACGTGCCGAACGCCTCGGAGCCTTCTGCGGTGAGTTTCGCCGGAATGCTCTTCGTTCCATCGCCCTTCGATAGGTCGAGTTCCGCGAAGCGCACTGCCTTCTGCTGCACTGCGGCGCCGCCCTGTGTCGTTCCCGAAATGTCGAGCAGCACGTATGCGGTCCTGTCATCGACGAACTGCACCTGTGGGTTCGCGATCGTCGTGTTGAGCGCGCCCGAGTGGCCGGTGAAGCTGACCGAGCCGGTGAAGCCGAGCAGCCCCTTCGCGGTGTCGCTGTCGTAAACACCGGTGCCGGATGCCCACCCGAAGCTCGGCGTCACATAGGTGGCCCCGTTCGCAACTGACCACTCACCGTTCGCGATGGTGCCGCTGATGTAGCTGCGGAAGCTCTCCTTGAACCCCCAGGTCAGTGTCGCGTCCTCCACAGGGCACCCGGCTGCCGCCGTGCTCACCACTGCCAGAATCTCGATCACGATGCCGCGATTCACTGACCCCTGCACTGTGAGCGTGTGGGTTCCGGTGAGACCGTCAGGCAGGTGGCCGGTCCACGTGACGTGGCCGTTGGCATCTGCGGTGACAGTGCGATCGAGCACGATCGGGTCGGAGTAGATGACGACCATGATGTCGGTCTCGTTCGCGCGGAATCCGTCTGCCGAGATGGTGACCTCACCGCCGGCTTCGAGCACGGATGCCTCGGCGAGGGTCACCCCGGTGGTGGCCGGCGGAGTCGCCGGCGGCACTTTCGCCCCAGCGAACACCGCGAACGTTGTGGTGCCAGCGCTGGAACTGCCGGCAGACCCGATCACGAAGCTCACCGGGTCGAGCGCTGTGCCAGCGGTGTAGTTGCCGCCGAACACCGAGACGCCCTGTGCGGTCAACGTCGCGGGCACCGCCGAGTACGACAGGGTGCCGTTCGGGGTTGACCGGGATCCTGCGGCGAGGTCGAGTGTTGCGACCGCGACAGAGTTCGAGCCTGAGGTCACCGTGAGTGTGCCGGTCGTCGCGGAGTTCACGGTTACCACCGGGTTTCGTAGCGTGATGTCGAGTGCTCCAGCGTGACCGTAGAAGCGCACGGATCCTGAATACGCGGCAGACCCTGTCGACGTTTCGGTCGAGAAGTCGCCGGAGCCCGACTGCGGAAAGACGAATGCACCGCCGGATGTGCTGACTCCGGTGGTCGTGATGGAACCGCTTGCGATCGGCCCGGTGATGTAGCTGCGGAACGCTGACTTGACTCCCCAGGTGAGCGAGCCGCTCACGACAGGACTCGCCGTGACAGTAAAGGCCAGCTCAGCGGCGGATGCGAGATAGGCCGCCGTGTCAGAAGCCACGAAGCGTGCACCGAACGGACTGCTGCCGGCAGCTGCACTCACGTACTCGTAGCTCGCACTGCCGGTGCCGTCGACGGTCACGGTGCCGAGATCTGCGCCATCACGGGAGAAGGTGATCGCTCCTGCGACTGCCGGGCTGACTGCGGAGACGAGCGTGACATTCGTGCCCTCCTTCGCGGTCGCGCCCTGTGGTGAGCTGAGGGTGAGCGAGGTGGCGACTCCGGCGAAGGCGATCGCGACGGACTTCTCGTTGGCTGCCTGCACCTGGCCGCTTGCACCGACAGTAAAGACAGCGAGGGTCGCCCCTGCGCGGGCCTTCGCATCGAGCGCGGCCTTCGTGACGGTGACGGTCCAGGTGAAGTTGGCTGTGCCGTCTCCGTTGTCGGTCCACTGCACGTAGGGGCCGCCGGTGTTCGCACCCTGCACCCATGCCGTGTAGGCAGTCGATCGGGTCGAAGCAGCAGCGCTTTCTGACGGGCGCCAGGTCGCGTCGATGTAACCGATCTGGGCGTAGACGCCAGCACCGGCGCCCTGCACGTAGTTCGTTCCAGTGACCGTGATCGACTCACCTGCCGCGTCGAGACCTGAGGTCTTGGACACCGCGAGGGTTGTCACCGGCACTGCGAAGGCAATGGCAATCGACTGCTCGTTGGCTGCCTGCACCTGGCCGCTTGCACCGACCGTGAAGACAGCGAGGGTCGCCCCTGCGCGGGCCTTCGCATCGAGCGCGGCCTTCGTGACGGTGACGGTCCAGGTGAAGTTCGCTGTGCCGTCGCCGTTGTCGGTCCACTGCACGTAGGGGCCGCCGGAGTTCGCACCCTGCACCCATGCCGTGTAGGCGGTGGAACGGGCAGTTGCAGCAGCGCTTTCTGACGGGCGCCAGGTCGCGTCGATGTAACCGATCTGGGCGTAGACGCCAGCGCCGACACCCTGCACGTAGTTCGTTCCAGTGATCGTGATCGACTCACCCGCCGGGTCGAGCCCGACGGTTTTGCTGACGCCCAGCGTCGGGACTGCGGAATCTGCGGATGCGGCTGCAACGCCGGCCATGCTGCCGCCGACTGCGAGCGCGATCGTGAGCGCTGCCGCGAGCCATGCGCGGGCGCGGCCTCGGCGTGAAATGTTCTGGGGCACGGGGCTGTGGTCTTCCTGGCGTGTGCCTGCGGCACGGGCGGGCATCCCCGAAAAGGCGGGAATGTAAGGGCATCCTTAGTTAGCTAAGGCTTACCTTACTTGGAACCCTAGCGGGAGCGACGGAGCAGCACCAGCACTACGACCGTGCCGACGGCCAGCACCCCGAGTCCGAGCACGAGCCACATGAGCCAGATGAGGTTCGCCGGCCGGGCCGGAGCTGGCGCGGATTTCGCTGGGGACGGGCATCCGGACTCCAGTTGCACAGCAAAAGTCACCGGGTCGA
>JAODLU010000066.1 GCA_025464125.1 Microbacteriaceae bacterium
GTTCCTGGCCCAGTTTGCGATGGTCACGCTTGGCAGCCTCTTCCTGGCGTGACTGGTATGCCCGAAGCTCATCCTTGGTCGGCCATGCGGTGCCATAGACGCGCTGCAGCTGCTTGTTCTTCTCTGAACCGCGCCAATATGCGGCGGCGCTGCGAGTGAGTGCGAACCCGTTGCCGATCATGCGGGTGCTTGGCAGGTGAGGGCCGCGGCACAAGTCTTTCCAGACCGTCTCCCCCGTCCTCGGGTCCACGTTGTCGTAGATGGTCAGTTGGGCGCCGCCAACCTCGACAGACTCATTGTCTGCCCCGGAGTTTGCCCCACCCTTTAAACCGATCAGCTCGAGTTTGTATGGCTCGTTCGCCAGTTCTGCGATCGCCTCCGTTTCAGACACGACCCGACGCACGAAGCGCTGCCCCTGCTTGATGATGCGCTCCATGGCTTTATCGATCGCCTTGAGGTCATCCGGGGTGAGAGGAGTCTCTACGTCGAAGTCGTAATAAAAACCATCGGTGATGGGTGGCCCAATGCCGAGCTTCGCTGCTGGGTTGATGGACTGCAGCGCCTGCGCTGCAACATGTGCCGCAGAGTGCCGCAGAATATTGAGACCGTCGGGCGACGAGATCACCACTGGTTCGACCAGCTGGCCGGGTTTCACGGTGGCTGCCAGGTCGAGCAGTTCGCCCCCGACGCGCATGGCGACGACCGACCGATCGCTGAAAAGTTCGAACCCCGTGCTGCTCTCCACCGTCGTTACCGGCTCGAGAATGGACTCGCTGCCGGTGGGTGTTTCAGACACAGGTTCGGTGCTCCTTCTGTTGCGGATAACTCGCTACCACTTTAGCGGCGCAACGAAAGCTCAGCCTTTCGTGCGACCTCGCCCAGGCCTCTTGAGGATGGCCCGAAGCCTGCTGCCGGCACCCATCGAACCGGAGGGCTTGCCCAGCACGCGACGCACTGATGCGCGAATGTCTGCTGACGTCGCCACGACGAATTCGACCGGCACCCCAAGTTCCTGCTCGATCGCCATAGAGCGCTCTTCATCCGGCTCGCGTGCGGTAGCGACGAGCACCGAACCGTTCGCCTGGTCGCGAACGGGCATCCAATTGCCGAGGAGGTAAGTCTCAGCCGGCCATTCCATCACCAGTTCGGGGTCCGGCCGGTCTACAGCGAGGTCTATAACTGGCAGTTGCCAGGCTCTCGCCATAACGCGAACCAGCACCGTGCGGTCGATCACGCTGTTTGCGACGAGTACTTCATCGAGGTGAAGGCCAGCCTCTGAGCTTTCTTCGGCCGCAGCCTCGAGTTCGGCAACATTTGCCAACCCGGCCTCGAGCAGCAGGGCCGCGAATGTAGTGCCGTGCTCCGAGGGAAAAGGAGCCGGGACCATGCCTTCATGCTGGAGTGGGGTGGGCGAGCCGGCAACCCCCAGTCCGCGTGCCCCCTGAACGGGCACACGGACTGAGGCAAACCGCTGGTGCTCTATTTCTTCACTGGCGGCCAAATGTCGAGTGGCGCGTACTGGCCGACGGATGTCACGGCGGGGCCGATCTGTACCACCTGGAACGCGCCAGCTGGAAAGACCGGGAAGTTCGACTTAGACGTCCACTTCAACTTGGCATTACCCCAGGTCACAAAGAATCCGGCTGGCCAGTTCTTGGCGTAGATCGCTTTCACGACCTTGTCGGGATTGGTGGACTTGGCGTCATTGGTCGCTGCGGCGAACATCCTCATTCCGTCGTAGACAAGGGATGACGCGACCTGGCTTTTCACCACTCCCATCTCTTTGACCCAGTATTTGAAGCTCGCACTCTGTTGCGCCTTGGGCAGTTCTACCTGCCCAGCGGATGCGATCGTATGAAAGTCACTGATCGATGCAGCGGAAGCCGATCCGGCCACTACGGCGAGAGTCCCGGCGGAGCCGTTTCCTGCCAGCACGGGGATGGAGTCGGCGCCCGGCACCTTGCCACGGGCGGCCACGATTCGCGTAGCAAGCGGCAGTGAGCCCGCGTCGTTGTAGATCATGTCCGGCTTCGAGTCGACCGCACGCTGGTAAGCGATCGAGAGGTCAACGTCAGACGTGCTGTACCTGAAGACGCTCACCGTCACGTTGGTTCCTTTATAGAGCTCGGTGATGGCCGCAACCTGGCCATCACCTGTTGCGTCCTGCGACGCCAACATGGCGAGCTTCCTGACCTTCCTTTCGAGCACGTATGGCTTCGCCGCCCCTGCCGACTGGAGGGCGGAGCCGCTGACGAGCTTCAGGTACGGGTACGCGGTCGAATCGCCCGCGAGCGGGTTGGATGCACTTGTCCATCCAAGAATCTTCTCGCGTGTGAGAAGTGGGGCGAGTGCCAGGGTTTCACCGCTCGAGAGACCCGCCCGAACAAGATCGGGCTTCTTGCCGGTAGCAAGTCGCTTCTGCAGCACGCTTACTGCCTCAGTCGGGTCTGACTTGCTGTCGTAGGACTCGATAACGACCTTTCGACCAAGAACCCCGCCTTCGCTGTTGATGAGCTTCGCGGCGGTCTCGAGCGATTTCTTCTCTTCCGTAGCGGTCGAAGCCTGCGCGCCGGTGACTCCCGCCAGGAATACGACCACGTAAGGATTAGCCGTGTCCAGCTTGCCACTGGCAGTTGCAGCTCCACCCGGAGAGCCGGCCGCACAACCCGTAAGTGCTAAGGCGGTGATGACTGTCACCGCGAGAATTGGAGACTTCATTGTCTGATTCCTTCAGTTGAAAACGTGGCAAATATTGAATGCGGGATGTCGATTGTTAAGACGAGATTAACCCCCATAAATTCGAGGATAGTCCGCATCTAACCAATTGCTCAAGATCGAGGTCGAGAGCTGGACGAGCCTTGTGCGCGAACGACATGACGAACACGCCAAACGCTGGGTTCAATGTCGCTGCTCCCCCAGCGACAGACCTGTCTAGCTACCGATCCAGCCAGAGCACGCCTACCTTTCCCCAAGTGCCCATCCCTGATCGGTGGGCATGGAGGGCCCGGCCCGCATCCCCCCCGTTGGCCGGGCTCTCGATCCGAACGCAACCGTCGAGGCCTAAGCGACCCCGGGGCGTAGCGTGTGCCGCATGGAAATCGGACCAGGAGAAGCTGGTAGCAGCTACGAGTACGGTGCGAAGACGTACCGATCGGAGGGGTGGGAATCCGAGAACTTGTGCGTCTATGACGACCATAGGTATTCGACCGACATGTCCGCCCGGCAGGTGAGTGACTGATGCCGCGCGACGAAGACAAGGCAAAGGTCGGCGAGCGGATCACAGGTGTCCATGACCCCAAGGATCCGGACGGGCTGATCACACTCGAGCAGTGGCGCCAGCTGCACCCGGAGAAAGTCGAGTCGCCTGACACTGAGGGACCTCCTGATGGCTAAGAACCTGTACGGTCGGAAATTGCCGAGACCGCGGGCTTGGCACCTAACAGCCTCGAAGTCAATCTCTCGTGCTGGATAGGTCGTCTGCGTAAGTTGCTGGCTATCACACGCTGCAAGACGCGAGGGGCACAGATGACCGACGACAATGACGACTTCTACGCCCCCGTGCCGGTGGAACTTGCCCTCCGGGTGTTGCAGGACACCCGTAACCGAGTCGGCACAGCGGCGGGTTATGTTGGTGTCGCTCTGGCCTTCGGCCATCTACCAACCCGGCCCAGATATCACCGCAGCACACACGCTTCCACTGACCCTGACGCTGCCGGCAGACTCAAGTAGAGGGCGAACGTGGGGCCTGAGACGCCGGTGGACAGGTAGCGACGGACCCGACCCTCATCGATCAGATTGCCGGGCAGTCGGAGCCGCAACCGACGGCCGCAGGTTGACGATCGTGCCTCCGGTCCAACCCGAGCAAAGCAAAACCCCCGGA
>JAODLU010000111.1 GCA_025464125.1 Microbacteriaceae bacterium
TCGGTGGAGGAGCCCATCGCGAACTCGTCCATGTTGGTCTTGCCCAGCGGAATGAGGTTGGCATCGCGAAGCTTCAGCACGACAGTGGCGTCGTATGGCGGAACCCAGCCCTCGAGAATCCTGGAGCCGGCGGTCGACGGCATGTCGAGCGTGCACAGCACGTCTTTGATCGCGATGGGAACACCGGCCAGCGGGCCGAGCGGGCTGCCCGTCCTGCGCAGCACATCCACTCCGGCTGCGGTGTCGAGTGCGTCTTTCGACAGGTGCAGGAACGCGTGGATATCGCCATCCACCTCAGCGATGCGGTCGAGGTGGGCCTGGGTGGCCTCGACGCTCGAGACTTCCCCGGACTGCAGTTTGGCTGCCAGGTCTGCGGCGGAGAGGTAGATCAGTTCGTTGCTCACTGCTCTTCCCCCAGGATTGCGCTCACCTTGAAGCGACTGCCGTCGTGCTCTGGCGCACCACTGAGCGCCTCTTCGACGCTGAGGGTGTCGCCGACGACATCCGGCCGGTAGACGTTCACCAGCGGAATCGGATGACTCGTCGCAGGCACGTCGTCGGTCGCGACCTCCTGCACCTTCGCGATCGACTCAAGGATCACGCCGAGTTCACCTGTGAGCTTCTCGATCTCATCGGGAGTGAGCCCGATTCTGGCGAGATTCGCGAGGTGCGCGACCGTCTCGGTCGTGATGTCAGGCATGAGACTCCGAAGCTTGTGGTGCGGTGTGGGGATGCCTCCAGTCTATTCGGCGGGCTCTGGGCACCCAGTGCATCCGGGGCTTCAGTGCATCCAGCGCCCGCCGCCCACGATCAGGGTCTGGCCGGTGATGAAGTCGGCGTCGGTGCTGGCCATGAACGCGACGGCCTTCGCGATGTCGGAGGGCTGCCCGAGATGACCGAGCGGGATGCCCGCCTCCGCACGCGCGAGCACGTCGGGTGCCAGGCGATCGAGCGCAGCCGTGCGGATCGGCCCGGGCGCGATGGCGTTGACATTGATGCCGAACGTGGACTGCTCCCGCGCCATTGCGCGAGTGAAACCGACCACCCCGGCCTTGGCTGCCGAATACTCGGACATGTTGGTGTCGCCCGCGAACGCGGCATCCGATGCGATGCTGACGATCTTGCCGTAGCCGGCCTCGCGTAACTGTGGCAGCACTGCCCGAGACCAGAGGATCGTGGCGATAAGGCACTGGTTGATCACCTTCATGATCACCTCGGCCGACTGCTCGTGAAGGGGCGCGGCGTCTTTGCCAGCGCTGCCGCCAACGTTGTTGACGAGAGCCTCGATCGGGCCGAGCATCTTGGTGGCCGCAGCCACCGTCGAGATGATTTCAGACTCGGCTGTGCAGTCGGCGATCCAGCTGTCTACAGCGCCCCCTGCGTCGCGGATGAGTCTCGCGGTCTCGGCGAGCCCGGCCTCATCCATGTCGACGAGCGCGACGTGCACCCCCTCTGACGCCAACTGGATTGCTGTGGCGCGCCCCAGGCCATTGGCCGATGCGGTCACGATCGCGGTCTTGATCCTCATGCGTTCCGACATGCTTCTCCCTCTGGCCGACTGCCTTGTCGCGCCCCAACGACACGATACCGAGTGAGGGATGATGGAGTCATGGTTCTTCCGGCAAGCATTCCCAGTCCACCGCTGCCCTGGGCGCAATTTTCCATCGGCCCGCTCGTCATTCACACCTACGCGATCTGCATCCTGCTTGGCATCCTCGCGGCCCTCGTAATCACCCAGCGCAGGCTGTCGGCAAGGGGCGCCGAGCCCGGCGTCGTGCTCGACATCATCATCTGGGCTGTGCCGCTCGGCATTGTCGGCGCACGTTTTTACCACGTGTTCACGCACGGCGGCGACTATTTCTTCCCCGGCGCAAACCTCTGGAACGTCTTCGCCATCTGGGACGGCGGCAACGCCCTGTACGGCTCGCTGCTGGGTGGCGCTGTCGGTGCGTACATCGGATGCCGCAGGCACGGTATCCGGTTCTGGTCATTTGCGGATGCCCTGGCCCCGGCCATGCTCGTCGCCCAGGCGATCGGCCGCCTCGGCAACTACTTCAACCACGAGCTGTTCGGGCTGCCGACAACGCTGCCGTGGGGCCTGCAGATCGAATCGACAAACGCCAAGTTTCCTGCCGGCCTGCCGAGCGGCACGCTCTTTCACCCGCTCTTTCTCTACGAGATCGTCTGGAACCTCATCGGAGTCGCGGTGATTATTCTCATCGAACGCCGCTTCCAGCTGCGCTGGGGCCGCGCATTCGGCGTCTATCTCATCTGGTACGGCATCGCACGAAGCGTGCTCGAGGCGATCCGCATCGACCCGACGAGTGACCAGTTTCTCGGCGTGCCAGCCAACGACTGGGCTTCGTTCATCGCCATTGCTCTTGGGATCGTTTTGATCGTGGTGCAGGGACGTCGGCACCCCGGGCTCGAGCCATCGGTGTACCGCGACGGCTGGGTTCCGAAACATGGCGCACCTGTCGAGGCTGCGCAGGAGCCGGTCGACGTCTTCAAGTAGCGAGCAGGTCCGCCGTGGCCAGCCACACCAGTACCATCAAGCATGAGCAATGACGCTGATTCCTCACCTTCCGCTCCCTACGGCAGCCCTGCTGTATTCGATCCGCCGCCGGTAGTCGCGGAGCCCATTGCCGGCCTGTCGAAGCGGGACGCGCTCGGTCACACGTCGATGCTCGTGGCATTCGGCCTTTTCATCCTGTCTACAGTCGCCTCGATAGTGCTCGGCAACCAGGAGGCGATTGCAAGCCTCGCGGCTGGCGCAACCGGCCAGGTCACGGGTTCCGCGACGCTCGGCTCGGTGATCCACGTTGTGCTCGGCACGCTCGTCGGGTTCAGTGTGATCGCCGGCGGCATCACGGCGATCGCCATGAACAGGGGCAAGCGTTTCGGCATCATCGCGATTGTGATCGCCGTGCTCGTACCCATCATTTCGCTGGTCACCTTCTCCATTTCCCTCTCCTCTGGGCTCGGCACCGGCTCGTATTAGTCGTGACGGGGCGTCACCTTTAACACCGTGGAAACGCCCACATGCGTAGCGTAAGGTCATGACCTTCCACGTTCCGGCTGTCGATATCTCCCCGTGGGTACTGCAAGGGTCTGCCGCAGACAGGGCGAGGGTGGCCGCCGAGATCGACGCCGCCTGCCGCGAGGTCGGCTTCATCCAGATCCTCGGCCACGGCATCGACACGAACGTGGTCGACGGGCTGGCAAGCGCGATGGACGACTTCTTCCTGCTCGACGCCGACAGCAAGAAGAGGTGGATCGCGCCGAAAGGCACCAACCGCGGATACACGCCTCCGAAGGCGGAGTCCCTGAGCCTCAGCCTCGGTGTGGAGTCGGCGTCGCGCATGAACGACTTCTTCGAGGCGTTCAACGTTGGCAGGGCGGCATCCGACTTTCCGTTGCTCGACCTCAACCCGGCCGAGTACGCAGAGAACCTCTGGCCGACGGTGGACAACTACCGCTCACGCATCGAGGAGTGGTTCTCCGAAGCCGGTCGGGTCGCACGCACGATGACGGAAATCTTCGCGTGCGCGCTGGGCCTCGAACCCTCATTCTTCGACAGGTTCACCGACCACTCGATCGATGTGTTGCGCATGAACAACTACGCCCTGCCACCCGGCACAGTCGATCTCGATGGCGACCTGATCGGCATGAGCGAGCACACCGACTTCGGCATCGTCACCGTGCTCTGGGCAGACCAGGTCAAGGGCCTGCAGGTGCTGGCCGACGGCGAGTGGAACGACGTGATGCCCTCTGACGGCGCGCTGCTCATCAACCTCGGCGACCTCACCGCGCGCTGGACCAACGAGCGCTGGATGTCGACACTCCACCGCGTCAAGCCACCGATCGTCGACGGAACGATCGCACTGCGACGCTCGGCCGCCTACTTTCACGACGGCAATGCTGACGCTGTGGTGACCACGATTCCCACCTGTGTCGAGCCAGGCAAGTTCACGATCTATGAACCCATCAGCGTGAGCGAGCACATCCAGCGCAAACTTGCCGGCTCCCGCGCCGGCCAGAAGAACGAGGCTGCCGAGCGCGAAGCGTCGCGGGTGCTGGCGGCCAGGCCCTAGCCGCAAGTCCCGAGCTACTTGATGAGTGTCGCCGTCTTGTCTGGGCGGGGGTTGTCTGGCTCGACGTCGTTCACGCCGAAAAGCCCGCTGCCGTGCTTCTTGAGTGCCTCATAGGCCTCCGCATAGTTGCTCGGCACCTTCTCGTTCGGCGCATACTTCGCCAGCAGGATGCCCAGCAGCCCCTCGGCCGGAGGTGTCAGCGGGCGGTTCGCGTGCTGCTCGTGCGGAGCCTTCGTGTTGGACTCAGGGTTCAGCGGCAGAAACGGCGGGTATGCGTCAGGCCAGAGTGCCGGCTGCCGCGGCACATCGAGGTTGACCGCAGTGAACAGGCTGTTCGCCGACTCGTCGCGCTGGCTCAGCGGGGTGAGCCCGTGCAGGTGGCAGAGCGTGTTGATCACCGATCCGTGATGCATCGCGTCGTTGACGATCG
>JAODLU010000067.1 GCA_025464125.1 Microbacteriaceae bacterium
CGCGACGCTCGGCCCGGTCGATCAGGCCTGACACCGATGACCTGTCGAGTTCGAGAAAATCCGCGATCGCCGCCATGCTCGGCGTTCGGTCCCGCAGGATCCCCAGCATCCTGAGTTGGGTCACTGACAGGTCGTGCTCGGCCGCGATCCTGGTCAGCGCGAGTTGCACGGCGAAGCTGACCTGCACCACAGCGTCGATCGTGGCCGAGGTCTCCGTGCCTGAGGACTGCATGCTGCGAGTGTAGTTGATTAGTTGGTGGCACCAAGTATATAGTTCGTATTACCAACTATTCTTTGGAGGACCCCACGATGCATGCAGCTCTAGTTCGCACGTTCGACAGGCCACCCAGCTACGAGCTCGTGGAAGCTCCTCGCGCAGCGAATGAAACTGAAATTGTGGTTGACGTGGTGGCCGCGGGGCTGCATCCGCGCGTGCGCTCGCAGGCTGATGGCTCGCACTACACGTCCACAAGAGAACTCCCGCTGATCCCGGGGATCGACGGCATCGGCAGGTGCGCGGACGGCTCGCTCGTCTACTTCGTGCTTCCCGATACGAGCCAGGGGTCGATGGCTGAGCGGACAGTCATAGACACTCGGCGCAGCCTGGCACTGCCCGCTGACGCTGACCCGATCCCGCTTGCCGCGGCCATGAATCCCGGCATGTCGTCATGGGTCGCGTTGAAGAAGCGAGTCGCGTTCGCAGCTGGCGAGTCAGTGCTGGTTCTTGGCGCCACCGGCTCTGCCGGCCAACTCGCGATCCAGGTGGCACACCATCTGGGCGCAGGCAGGATCGTCGCCGCTGGCCGCAGTACTGGCAGGCTCGAAGCGCTCCCAGCCCTGGGCGCTGACGCGGTAATCGACCTCGCGGCGGCCCCAGATGAGGTGGCCGCTCAGCTGGCTGCTGAAGCCTCAAACGTCGATGTCGTGCTGGACTACCTCTGGGGGCAGCCAACCGAGCGCGCGATCATGCCGCTTCTGCTGGGGCGAGCGGATCCTGGCAAATTGCTTTCCTGGATCCAGATCGGTTCGGTCGCGGGCAGCAACATCCGTCTGCCGTCGGCAGCTTTGCGCCAGGCGAACCTCCACTTCCTTGGCAGCGGCCAGGGCTCTGCCAGTGCCACGGACATCCTGTCCACTCTGCCTGCCCTCGTCGAAGCGATCGACGGCGGCGCCTTCGTAATCGATACCGAGACGAGGCCTCTTTCTGAGGTCGAGACGGCATGGATCCAGCCAACGACTGGATCCGGCGCCCGGGTGGTATTGGTGCCGTAGCGGCGAACTGCGGATAAAGAATTTCTGCCCAATTTGCTCCCCTCTATAGGCGGGGGGTAATTCGGGCATCCATTCCGGCGAATGTGGCATCCGGGCCAATCCGTTCTGCGTGGTATTCCGAACCCCTGCCAGTTCCAATCCCGCACCAACACCAAAACAAAGGATTCAGATCATGAAGAAGTTCTCGAAGGCCACGATCAGCATTGCTGCCGCCGGCCTCCTCGTTGCCGGTATCGCCGGCGTCAGTGCCTCGTCAGCCTTCGCGGCTCCGGAAGCCCACTCGGCTTCCTCCAGCATCCCGGCCCCCAAGGCCGCTGTGCCCAACCTGCTCGGTGGCGACACCGGCGTACTGCTCGACTCCGGCTTCACCGGCGCACTCACCTCGCTCGGCCTCACCCCAGGTGTGACCGGCAACGCGACGCTGACCGATGGTTCGGTTCACTTCCCCATCACCGGTGGCTCAGTCGTGTACTGGGACCCGAAGGGCAGCTACCGTCCCTACGTGCAGGGCATCATCGAGCACGATGGTTCGGGCCTGTCCCTGACCGCCGGCTCGACCGTCGTCACACTCGCGAACTTCACGGTCAACCCGGGAAACTCGATCCTCTACGGTGATGTCGCTGTCAACGGCGAGTCCGCTGCAGTCCAGGCTCCGCTGTTCGACCTTCACGGTGGAACCCTGAAGCCCCTCAAGGTTGACGGATCCAACGCCATCCTGACCGGCACCACGGTTCACATCTCCGAGACGGCGGCTGGCCTGCTCGACAAGGTCTTCGCGACCGACGCAGTGAAGAAGGGCCTCCTCGTAGGAATCGCCACCATCACCGCACAGATCCAGTAACACCAGGTTGAAAGGCCCGCCGCGCACATGCGCGTCGGGCCTTTTGGCACACCCTGCACCACTTACCGTTCTTCGAGGTATGCGAGCGATGACAACTCTCCTCAGGCCACAGCCAGGCAGGCCAGAGCGCCAGGCAGCAGGCCATACCCCAGCTGCCGCCGGCGGCAGCGGTGCATCCCCTCGCTCCAGGGCCACCGCCCCGGCCATTGTCGGGCTATTCGGTTTTCTTATCTCTGCCGCTGGCAGCTGGATCCCCTCGGTCTGGTACGACGAAGCAGCAACCATCACCTCTGCCAGCCGAAGCTGGACCGAGTTGTGGCGGGAGATCCAGCACGTGGATGCGGTGCATGCCGCTTACTACAGCCTCATGCACGTGGTCTTCTGGGTCTTCGGCTACTCTCCGCTCACACTGCGCCTGCCGAGCGCGGTGGCAGTGGGTGTCACGGCTGCGCTGATCGTGGTTCTGGTGCGCAGGCTGGCGGATGCCCGCACGGCTGTCATCGCCGGCATCCTGTTCTGCATGCTGCCCCGCACCACCTGGATGGGCGGCGAAGGTCGCTCATACGCGATTTCGGCGCTGCTCGCGGTCGTATTGACCCTCGCATTCGTGGCGGCGCTGCGCACCGGAGGCCGC
>JAODLU010000171.1 GCA_025464125.1 Microbacteriaceae bacterium
TCGAGCCAGCTGCCGCGACCAGTGAGTCAGACGGACGGTTCGCTGACGCGATGGCCGAGTTCGACGCGCTCTCCTCGCCTGGCGGCAGCCCGCAGGCAGCGAACGTTCCTCTACCCGCCGCGGTCGCCCCAGAGGTGTTCGATCGGCCCATCGCATTCGACCAGCCCAGCGCCTTCGACCAGCTCTTCGCGGTTCCCACTCCCGCGCCGCTGGAGGCGCCGATCGCTCTCGACGCGCAGCCCGAGCCTGCAGCGGCCGAGCCGGCCACCGTCGCGGAGATCATCTTCCCGCCGAAACAGCAGGCCGAGTACACGCCGCCGCAGGAGCCAGGTATCTACACGCCTCCTGTCGGTCACTGGTCGACGCAGGCCGGTATCGATGACGACGAGCAGTTCCAGGAGAACACCCTCACCCGCAACATCGGGGCGACGAGCGGAGCGATCACCGCGAACGCCCTCGTGATCCCCTCCCTTCCCTCAGAAGACGCCCTGCGGCCGTTCGGCAGCACCGGCGAGATCCTGATCACCGGGTCCATCAACCTTCCTCGCGGTCTGGGCTCAACCGGCAGCATGAACAGCGGCCGCTACGACCACTCAGATGTCGATGCGTTCCTCTCCGCGACAGATGGCGAAGACTCCAGCCCTGACTCGGCACCAGTGCGGGCGACCAGTGCGATCAGCACGCACACCTCGTCCCAGGGCGTCATTGGCGCGAGCAAGCCTAAAAACTCACGGCTCCCTATGGTGCTCATCGCGACGGCTGCTGTCATGGCCGTCGGTGTCGTCTTACTCGTCGTCGCCGGGATGATCTTCAAGATCTTCTAACCTGTGACCGACATCCTTCTCCCCACTCTCTTCGATAGGACCCTGTGACCGCGACCGACCATGCCCGCGAACTTCTCCAGATTGCCGCAATCGCGGCCGATGCGAAGCAGGGGGACGACCTCGTTGCACTTGACGTGTCAGGGCCGATGCCGCTCACCGACATCTTTTTACTCGTCACCGGGCGCAACGAGCGCAACGTGATCTCGATCGCGAACGAGATCGAAGACCAGCTCATCGAGCACGGCTCGAAGCCGCTTCGCCGCGAGGGCCGCTCAGAGGGTCGCTGGGTGCTGCTCGATTTCGGTGACCTCGTGGTGCATGTCTTCCACGAGGAAGACCGCATGTTCTACTCGCTCGAGCGTCTCTGGAAAGACTGCCCGGTCATTCCGATCGACCTGCCGGTTCGCGAGACCGCAGACTAAAGCTTCTGTTTGCGTGGCGCGTTGAGCCACGGTCGCAGCGCCCTCGTGACGAGGGGCAGCGCGAAGTACGTCATGATCGGCGAGACCACGGCCACCGTCAGCAGCACTCGCAGCGGTAGTGGCCATTCGATCACGTGCGGGGCGAGCAGCCAGTTGGCCAGCAGGCTGAGCGGGTAGAACACGATGAAGATGCTCACCAGTTGCTTCCAGCGCGGGGGAGCGGATGGCGCGGCCGCGAGCACCTCGATCGATGTTGGTTCGTCGAACCAGCCCTCGATCCCGGTACGTTTTTCCTGCCGGGAATCCGCGACCATGCCCAGCGCGCTGGCGACCCACCATGCGCGCTCAGGAGACTTCTCCCATGCTGCGAGGCTCTCCGCATCCGCGAAACGGTAGAGCATGTGCCACTCGTGCGAGCTTGGATCGGGGCGGATCCAGCCTGAGCCGAGGTAGCCAGGGGATGCGCCGAGCAGGTCCTGGCCGGCGCGGGCCCACGCGGAGACCTCCTTCGCCCGGTCGGGGGAGACGGTGCGGGTGATCGACACGGTAATCGGTTCGGCAGCCATGGATCAAGTCTGCCCCGGCCAGCAGGCCTCGCGCTGATGTAGTAATCTTTAGAGGTTGTCTGGCTCGCCAGGCGATATGGGTCCATGGCGCAGCCCGGTAGCGCACCTGCATGGCATGCAGGGGGTCAGGGGTTCGAATCCCCTTGGATCCACCATCGAAAGCAATAAGACTGAAAGCTCCAAGACGAAAGCCCCGCCTCGTGCGGGGCTTTTCGTTTGGCGTCCCGCGCTCAGGTGCGAGCCCACTCCAGCAGCCGTTCGGCCGGCCAGCTCGTGACGATGCGGTCGATCGGCACGCCATTCGCCTCAGCCCTGGCTGCGCCGTAGTCGAGGAAGCCGAGCTGGCCTGGGGCATGCGCATCACTGTCGATCGCGAACAGGCAGCCAGCCTCGAGGGCGGTGGCGATCAGATCGTCTGGTGGATCCTGCCGTTCCGGCCTCGAATTGATTTCCACCGCCACACCGTTCTCGGCACAAGCGGCGAACACCGCTTCCGCATCGAACGAGGACTGTGGGCGGGTGCCGCGGGAGCCTTCGACGAGACGACCGGTGCAGTGGCCAAGCACCGTGGTGCGCGGGGAGGCGATGGCAGCGAGCATCCGTTCGGTCATCGGCGCCAGCTCCATGCGCAGCTTCGAATGAACACTGGCAACGACGATATCGAGTCGATCAAGCATGGACGGCGTCTGGTCGAGCGATCCGTCGTCGAGAATGTCGACCTCGATGCCCGAGAGCAACCGAAAGCCGTCGTAGCCCTTGTTCAGGGTGGCGACCACCTCGAGTTGCTTCTGCAGGCGATCGGATGTGAGTCCGTTGGCAACCTTCAGGTGAGGGGAGTGGTCGGTCAGCACGAGGTATTCGTGGCCGAGCCACCTGGCGGTATCGGCCATCGACTCGATCGACGTCGTTCCGTCTGACCAGTCGCTGTGGCTGTGCAGGTCGCCCTTGAGGCGCGACCGGATGCCCGTACCCCCGGTCGTGAGCGGCCCTCCGGCCCTGGCGCGCAGGTCGGCCAGGTATTCGGGCACCCTGCCGTCAAGCGCCTGCACGATCACCTGGTACGTAGAGTCCCCGATGCCTTTCGTCTTCTTCAGGCTGCCATCCGCGACTCGTGAGCCCCACTCGTCGGACGGGACAGCGGCAAGAATCGCACCAGCCGCACGGAATGCCTTCGTCTTGTAGCCCGAGGCAAGTGACCGCTCAAGCAGGTATGCGATCTCGCTGAGAGCCTCAACCGGGTTCATAATGCCTGCTCCCTCTTCGCTGGTGAGGATACTCCCAGCCTTCGCACCCCCGTACGGGGGTAACATGAGCAAGCGCCAGTAACCACCCGAAGGTCACTGGCTGAAGTAAAGCTTTATCGAGGAGGACCCGTCCCGATGCCCACGTTCGCTGACCCCGCGTTTTCGCGCCAGGCTGTGCTTGAAGCCGTCGATGGTGACGACTTCGACACTCTTATCCGCGCAGTCGAACTGACCGTGCAGGCCCAGGCGTTCTCGCGCTTCGGATTGCAGCACGCTCTCAACATCGACTCCATCACCTCGGAGAAGATGACCCGCCTGCTGGAAGAGCTGCGAGTGATCGGCTCGGGTGAGCTCGACGAGCGTCGCACTGTGCTGATCCGAATCGACCGGCTCACTCCGTTGGTCGCCGAGCTGCACCTCACCAGGAGCCTGCACGCGGCATAATCGTGCCATGGGCAACGGCGGCGCTTCGGGAATGACCAGCGCTGGCAGGCCCGAGCACCTGAGCCTGATGGCCAGGCTGCTGCCCACCATCTTTCGGCTGCGCGGCTCGAAGCGAATCGGCTCATCTACAGAGAAGGCCGTGGCGGATGTCGCGCGCCTTGGTCGGCATCCGGAGAAGTTTGCGCCACCGGCGAGCGTGAGTCGTGCTGTGCAAGCCAGGGTGACCGACGTGACCGGCTGGCCCGTCTACACGCTGAAGGCCCGCAGCTCAACGAGCGACCTGCGAGTGCTGTTTGCGCACGGGGGCACCTGGATTCACCAGATCTCGCCGTTCCATTGGCGGTTTCTCGAGAAGCTCGCGGTCGAAACAGGGGCCGAGTTCATCGTGCCGATCTACCCGCTGGCGCCGGTCGGCACTGCCGCAAGCGTCATCCCGGTGTTCGCGGATTTTGCCTCTGACCTCGTCGCTCAGGTCGGGGCCGACAAAGTGACCCTGCTCGGTGACTCGGCCGGCGGCACCATCGCAATTGCGACGGCCATGACGCTGCGGGACAGGGGAGTGGCGGCCCCGCACGCGATCGTGCTCCTCGCCCCCGCTGTCGACCTCTCGTTCACTGATCCCGCGATCGCTGCGATTGCCCCGACCGATCCGTGGCTCGCCGTGCCGGGCCTGCGGGTCGGCGCAGAGCTGTGGCGCGGCCAGCTGCCTCTCGACGACTGGCGTGTGAGTCCAATCCATGGAGACTTCATAGGGCTGGGCGACGTCACCCTGTTCACTGGTACCCGCGACATCATCAACCCGGATGCCCACACTCTCGTCGCCGCGCTTCACAGAGCCGGCGTCGCCGTGGACTTCCACGAGAAGCCGGGCCTGCTGCACAACTATCCGGTGCTGCCCATTCCTGAGGCGCGACCTGCCCAGCGTGTGATCGCGACGGCGATCGATGGGCGCGGCAGGTAGTAGCGAGAGCGCGGGCGCCCCGCCGTGTGTCGAATGCGTCCCACTTCAGTAAGGATCGCAGAGCGCGCTAATTCCTCTTTAGAACAGTTCGCCGATTGCTTGATCGCTTGAGTCGACGTAGCGGCCACGCTGCTTTTCACCGAACGGGCCATACGGGTAGTCGTTCGGCGTGGGTGCACTGACCTTGTCGAGACGAATAGTCGCATCCTCGTCGAGGATCAGATCGCCGGCGACAAGATTTTTCTCCAGCTGATCGAGCGTTCTCGCGCCGATGATCGGAGCTGTTACACCGGGACGGTTCGCGATCCAGCTCAGCGCAACCTGAGCTGGGGAGGCGTCCTGCTTCGCGGCGACTTCGCGCACTGCGGCGAGGATGGCCCAATTCTGGTCCTTGGCCCCCAACTCTCCGAAAATGTGCTCGTTCATTGCGTTCCCGGAGCCGGCTCTGGTGTCTCTTGACGCTTTCTGCTCGCGCTGATATTTTCCGCTCAGGAAACCTCCTGCAAGCGGCGACCACGGGAGCAGCCCGATGCCGTTGTGAAGAGCGGCTGGCACGATCTCGAACTCGATTTCTCGTGAAACGAGGCTGTATTGCGGTTGCAATGTGACAGGGAGTTGTAGCCCCATCGCCTTCGCTGTTGAGAGGACGAGTTGCATCTGCCATCCGGTGAAATTGGACAGCCCGATGTAGTTGACCTTGCCGGAATGGACGGCGTCGTCGAGGAAGCTCAATGTCTCTTCGATTGGCGTGAGGGGATCCCAGCCGTGAAGTTGATAAAGGTCGACCTTGTCGCGACCGAGCCTGCGGAGCGATGCGTCCAGCGCACGGCTAAGGTTCCTCCGTGATGACCCGTTCTCGTTCGTGTCTGGACCCGTCCCGAAGCGCGCTTTCGTTGCCAGGACGACTCTCTCCGTGACATCAGCAGGGCGGCTGGCGAACCATCGGCCGATCAACTCCTCTGAGGCGCCCCCGCCGTACACATTCGACGTGTCGACAAGGTTGCCATTCGCCTCAATAAATCTGTCGAGGATGGCGAACGCGTCATCCTGCTCCGTCTCAGTCCCAAACCCCATCGTTCCGAGGGCGAGATTCGAGACACTGATTCCCGTTCCGGGAAGTGTGCGGTATTTCATTTGATGCTCCAAATTTGTCGAGTAGTGATGAACGTCACGCTTGTGATGTGGGCATCGCCCAGAGTTCGGCGATTGACGAGCGGCGCGGGCGGGTCACCATGAATG
>JAODLU010000183.1 GCA_025464125.1 Microbacteriaceae bacterium
CTCGGATTCGACGTCGTGCTGAACGCCTATGGACTGACTGAGTCGCACTCCCTTGTGTCCACCTGCCTGCCGTCCGACCCTGTCGAACTTGTTGCGGGTTCCTGCGGCCGCGCGATGGACGGCCTCGAAGTCGTCATTCTGGACGAAGAGGGCAACATCCTGCCCACCGGCGAGACCGGCGAGATCATGGTGCGCGGCTATACGGTCATGACCGGCTACTGGCATGACGAGGAGGAGACTGCCAAGGCCCTGCGCCCAGACGGCTTCCTGCACACCGGTGACATTGGCAATATCGATGATGAGGGGTACATCCGCATCACGGACCGCAAGAAAGACATGTTCATCGTTGGCGGCTTCAACGCGTACCCGGCTGAAATCGAGGCCGTCTTCACGAAGTTCGACAAGATCCAGCACGCTGCAGTGATCGGCGTCGAAGATGAGCGGATGGGTGAGGTCGGCTGGGCATACGTCATCCCGAAGTCTGGTGTTGAGCTGACGCCCCAAGAGGTTATCGACTACGCCAAACAGAACCTGGCGAACTTCAAGGTTCCGCGTCGCGTTTTCGTGATCGCCGAATTGCCGCGAAACGCGACGATGAAGGTGCTCAAGTTCGAGCTGCGCAAGCAGGCTTCCGCGCTTCTCGCCGAAGAAGCGAAAGACCGAGCCGCCGTCTAACTGCAGCCCCGCGTTGCCCTGCCTGATTCTGGTCGCTGTAGCGCGCCCAAATCGCGCAGACCCTATTGAGTGTCCTGTTTGCCGATAGGTTGGAAGTCAGTCGGGGTCCAACCTCGATAGGGGCGCCACCCGAGACGCCCGACGTGTCCGTGTCGACAAAGCTGTCGACTGACAGGAGCAAGTAGACGATGAAGTCGAAAACCTTAGCAATTATCGGGATATCAGTTCTCACCCTCACCGCGTGCAGTGCACCATCTGGAGGTGCCAGCGGAGGGGCAGCGTCAGACAAACCATTCACAGTTCTCTTCCTGGCTGGGGTGACAGGAGCACAGGCATCATCAGCACTCGAGGAGAAACGCTCGTTGCTCGCGGCAGTTTCACAGATCAACGGAGAGGGAGGCATCCTGGGCCGCAAGGTCGTGGTCGAGTCCTACGACACTAAATCCGATCCGACCGAGGCCGTAACAGTCCTGCAGAAGCGGCTGTCGAACGGAGAGCCAAAGCCGGACCTCGTTCGTGCTGGTCTTTCGAGCGCGGAGACGCTCGCTCTGGAGCCGATTCTCACTCGCGAGAAGATCTCCTCCTGGACGGACGCGGGCAATCCTGCAGCTGGCGACTCGAAGGCTTATCCCTATCTCAAGCTCATTGCCGGGTCAGCGACCGCGGTGGCGGTCATGGGCAAGCAGTACGTTCTCGATCAGAAGGTTAAGAATCTCGCGCTCTTCGCCTCGCAGGACGCGACCGGCGACGGCCAGGTCGCCGCCCTGAACGAGCTTTACAAGGGCACATCGGTCAAGGTAAACGTGTTTCGCTACAGCACAAGCGATTTGGATCTGTCGATCGCCTACCAGCGAGTCATCTCGTCGAAGCCAGACATGATCTACGCCGATTCTGCTTCAGTTCCGTTGAGCACGAGGATCGTGGAAGCTCGGGGAAAGGTGGCGGGTGCTACTGACATCCCCGTGCTCGGCGGCGGAGGCACGGCCGGAAGCATCTCGGTCGTTGCGGCCCAGGTGCCAGCGTCGTACCTGAAGGACTTCCGAATCATCGTGTACAGCGGCGCGCTGGCGCAGCCGAAGGCCGCCCAGACCGACACCTTCAAGTACTGGTACAAAAAGGTGCACCCCGTGCTGGGCGGCCAGATCGCGGCATCACTCGCATTCGACGGCATGCGCATGTATGCCGCCGCGATGAACGACGCGAAATCGACGGATGCTGACAAGGTGCGGGAGTCGATAATCGAGAAAAAATGGCCGAGCGGCTTTTTCATCACCTACGGCGACACGACGGTCCACTGGACGTCGGCGTCGAACTTTCCCGTGGCCGACAAGAGCAATTACGAGATCATCCAAGCCGGTCCGGCAGTGAACGATGTGGGCCAGTTCGCCAAGAAATAAAACCATAGAGGTAGAAGCACGGAAGCCCCCGATCGCACGATGCGATCGGGGGCTTCCGGGGAGTGGTCTGAAGATCAGCCTTCGACCGGACCGCCGGCCCCGACATAACCTGCAGTGAATCCGCCGTCGACCAGGTTCATCGATCCTGTGATGAAGCTGGCCGCGTCTGACAGCAGGAACGCTGCGAGGGCAGCCACCTCCTCGGGTTCGCCGAGGCGATTGAGCGGATGCCGCGCAGCAAGCAGCGTGCGTCGGTCCTCCGGAATGTTGTTGAGCGTTAGCGGGGTCTTGATGTAGCCGGGTCCGATTGCATTGACGCGGATGCCCTTAGGTGCGTATTCCATTGCTGCGGCCTTTGTGAGGCCGATGATGCCGTGTTTTGCAGTAACGTACGCGGAATTCTTGGGCGTTGCCCACACCCCGGCGACCGAGGCGACGTTCACGACTGCCCCGCCTCCCGATTCAGCGATCGCTGGCAACTGGTAATGAAGCCCAAAGAACACGCCGTTGAGATTGACGTTGATGGCCCGTAGCCAATCCTCAATCGCGAGATCTCCAATGAGCGCGCCAGTCGAGGGTATGGCCACGTTGTTCATCGCGTAGTTCAGGCCACCGAAAGTCTCCACCGCGAATTCGACCGCAGCCTCCACGGCCAAAGGATCGCCCACGTCTACAGTGAAGGCTTCTGCGCGCCCGCCAGAACCCTGGATACGACCGGCGACAGCTGTTGCCGCGTCGCTGTTGATATCTGCGATGACGACGGAGACGCCAGCACCGGCGAGGGCAGAGGCTGTAGCTGCGCCGATACCTGAGCCAGCCCCGGTGATCAGGGCAGACGTACCGGAGAATGGACCAGGTGTGGCCTTGGCCGAAGATGCCATCACTTCGCTACCCCTGCAATTGCGACCGCTCCGTCGTTAGAACGCGAGCCGATCTCGCTGCTCCCGAAGTCGAAGCCCGGGTACCCGGCCTGCTGGATCTCGGTGGTGCGCTTCACATAAGCGTTGTATCCGGCTGGGTACGGCTGGAATATCCGGCTGCCGTCGTCCTTATTGACGTGGACCATGTAGTTATCGACCTGGCGACGCAGAAGCGGCTCAGAAATTTCAGCTACGTGCGCGAGCCAGCTGTCTATGGCTTCCCTTGTCGGCTGGACCGTGTCGTAGCCGTGCTCGTCCATGAAAGCGATGATGTCGGCCGCATAGTCGACGTGCTGCACATTTGCCACGATCATGTTGGCAAGCACTGACGGGCTGCCAGGGCCGGTGAGCAGGAACAGGTTCGGGAACCCGCCTGTCATCAGGCCGAGATACGTGCTGGCACCGCGATCCCAGGCCTCCGTCAGGTGCTTACCGTTCTCGTTTTGGATGTTCGCCTGGTCGAGCGAGCCCGTGAAAGCAGTGAATCCGAGTGCGAAGACGATCACATCGAACTCCAGTTCCTGGGTGCTCGTCTTCACGCCGGTAGCAGTGATCCGCTCGATGGGGTCTTTGTTGATGTCGATGAGCGTGACGTTGTCCCGGTTGAATGTCTCGTAGTAATCGGTGCCCACGCCGATGCGTTTGGACCCGATGGGATACGTATTCGGCAAGAGGGTGTTCGCGGTCTCCGGATCCTTGACGATCTCCCTGATCTTGTTGCGCACGTACTCGGCAACCAGCGTGTTCGTCTCCATATTGACACCCTGGTCAGAAAACACCCGATTGAAGGCGTGGCCGCCGAATGCCCAGTGTTCGTCGAGGATGCGCCGCTGTTCCTCAGGGCCGTAATTAGCGGCAAGGCCAGCGTCGGCAGGGAAATATGAGCCCCCAGCCTCACCTTGCAGGTAATCCCAGTAGCTTTTTACGTCAGAAGCGATGTTGGCATGCTGTTCCTGGTCCATCGGGCCGTTCTGCGCTGGGATCACATAGTTGGCCGTGCGCTGGAAGACCGTCAGCTGTGATGCAATTTTGGCGATCTCCGAGGTTGCCTGCACCCCTGAGGATCCAGTGCCGATTATGGCGACACGTTTGCCTTCCAGCTCGACCGGGTCGCTCGGCCAGTGGGAGGTCTGCACCCAGCGACCAGTGAAATCGTCCAGCCCGGGAAAGTTGGGCTTGCGCGCCTTCGAGAGCTGGCCGGTCGCCATGACGAGAAAGCGAGTCGAATACTGGTCGCCTCTGTCAGTCGTGACCAGGTAGCGGTGCGTGGCAGCATCCCATTTCGCCGACGTTACCCACGTCGCGAGCTGAATGTGCCGGCGCAGGTCGTAGCGATCTGCTACATGCTGGAGGTACGCGAGAATGTCTGGCTGGGCGGCATACCGTTCGGTCCAGTGCCATTCCTTGTACAGGTCGGGATCAAAGAAGTAGGCGTAGGCGATGGACTCTATGTCGACCCTCGCACCCGGATAGCGGTTGTGGAACCAGACGCCGCCAACGTCTTCCGCGCCCTCGATACCCAGCACCGATAGGCCCTGGTCGCGGAATTTCTTCACGCTGTAGATGCCGCCCATGCCAGCGCCGATAACGATCACGTCAAAGGGGATGGGCTCAACGCCGGGTGGATTGCTGCTCATGGAAGGGCCTTTCGTCAGGCGAAGCTGACGGCGACCCCGTCGCCAGCAGTGGCGATAAAGTCCTGGCGTCGTTGCCTCGTGATTGATTCCGTGCTGGAAAGAAAGGGTTTGACTTGTCAGCGCGGCTACATGAGACGCTATACAAAATACAAACAGTGCACTACTTTCACTAGCGCCAAACTAGACAATTGCGGCGCGGGTCGCAAGTCTGTGGTTCGACAACCGGAGGTGCCATGGCGCTCAATGAAGACGTCGTACGAGTTCTGCAATTGATGGGAGCCGACGGCCCGGACCCCCTGCTCCCCGCAACCGACGATCCTGCTGAACTCGCACCCGCCCTCGCGGCCCTTCGATCGAGGCCTAAGTCAGCGACGCCTGAGAACGATGGCGTGAACGCGACAGATATTGTCCTGGACAGTGGCATCATGCTCCGCGTCTACGACCCGAGCGGCGCCACCAGGACCGACCGGGCGGTCGTACTCTTCATGCACGGCGGCGGCTGGGTCATGGGCGACATTGATATGTTCGACAGTTTCTGTCGTGAGGTCGCGGCAAGCAGCGAACTCGTGGTGGCGAGCCTGAACTACCGGCTCGCGCCCGAACATCCATTCCCCGCTGCTTTTGAAGACACGGTGGAGGCGTTTCACTGGATCCGTGACCACGCAAGCGAGCACGGTGGCGACTCTGACCGCATCATCGTGATGGGAAGCAGTGCAGGAGGGGCACTCGCAGCGGCGGTCGCGGCCGCTGAGGGGCGCGGAAACAATAGTCCGATCATCCTGCAAGTGCTCATTTACCCGGCGCTGGATTCGCGCCTGACGGCCAAATCCCTCGCGGAGAACGCGTCAGGGTACTACCTGACCCGCCGACAGATGACGTGGTACTGGGACCAGTACACGCCTGATGCCAAAGACAAGCGCGACCCGAGGGCTTCTCCGCCGTTCGCCGAGTCGCTGGTTGGCGTGCCCGCAGCACTCGTGATAACTGCCGAATTCGATCCGCTGAGGGATGAGGGCAAGGCTTACGCGGACCAGTTGCGCGCAGATGGAGTGAGCGTCGAGTACGTGAACTACGCGGGACAGATCCATGGATTCATGGCAATGATGGGCGTTGTGAGTGGTGCACGTGAGGCTGTACATTTCGTTGCGCACTCGATCGCGAAAGCAGCCAGGCGTGGGCTTTGAACCTGACGGTGAGCAGTGCAGATGATCGCGACCAGTGAAGTAAACTCGTGGCTGAAGTACCAAATTTCCAGACCCAACCAGCACAACGGCGAGCCAGGTTACAACGATCCGGCAGTCCGAAGAACGGAAGCATGATCGTGCGCTACGACCAGAAATACGCCAGCATCCCCGCGATGGTCCGACAGTCCGCTAAAGATTTCGGCGACAAAACCTACCTCGCTGAAGGCGATAACCGATGGTCCTTCATCGATGTCGAGCGCAAGATGATCGAAGCCGCGAAGGCCTTCATCGCCATCGGCGTCAAGCCAGGGGATCGGGTAGGGCTTCTCGGACCGAATACCGGTACCTGGATCCAGGCCGCGCTCGGAATCCATGCTGTCGGCGGGATCATGATCCCGCTAAACACGAGATTCAAGGGTGGAGAGCTGGCGCACATCCTGAACAAGAGCGGAGCGATGGCAGTTGTCACCGTTGGTGATTTCCTGCACACCGATCACGTCGGAATGCTGCGCGAGGCCGCCGCAGGTTCTCCTGCGCTGGACAACATCATCGTGCTTGACGACGCCGTGATTCCCGGCACCACCACCTTCACTGACTTTCTGGCACAAGGTTCGCAAGTTCCGGAATCCGAAGTCATCGAGCGGATCGACGCTATTGAGGCGGACGATCTCTCGGACATCATGTTCACCTCGGGCACGACGGGCGCTCCAAAGGGCGTTCCCCACAAGCACGGCGTGACACTGAGGCTTTATGGAAACCTGCTCGACACGTACAGCATCCGGTTTGAAGACATCCACGCGGTCGTGCCGCCGTTCTTCCACACGTTCGGTTACAAGGCGGGCTGGCTTGGCGCACTCCAACTCGGAATCACCATTGTGCCTATCGTGACCTTCAATCCTCTCCAGCTCCTCGAGACGATCGAGAAGGAGAAGGTCTCAGTCATCCTGGGGCCTCCCACGATCTTTGTCGACCTCATGAATCACCCGCGTCGATCAGAGTTCGACATCAGCAGCCTGAGGGTGGCAGCGGCCTCGGCGGCGAGCATCCCTGTGAAGCTCATGAGCGATATTCGCGACGTGCTGGGCTTCGAGATCGTGCACAACTCATACGGCCTGACTGAAGCCCATTCCGTCGTCGCGACGACCACGTATAAGGATCCAATCGAGCTCATTGCCCAGTCGGTCGGCAGGGCTGTCGATGGTGTCGAGGTGCTGATCTTCGACGACGACGGCAACTCGGTTCCGACCGGCGAGACCGGCGAGATCATGGTCAAGGGCTTCAACGTCATGGACAAGTACTGGGATGAGCCGGAAGAAACCGCAGCTGCTCTCACCGCTGACGGGATACTGCACACCGGCGACATCGGGAGTCTCGACGCCGAGGGCAACATCCGGATCACTGACCGCAAGAAGGACATGTTCATTGTCGGGGGATTCAACGCGTACCCGGCCGAGATCGAGTCGATGCTCGTGAAGCATCCAAAGATCCAGCACGCAGCGGTGATTGGCGTAGCCGACGAACGTATGGGAGAGGTCGGCTGGGCCTACGTGGTTCCCAAGGCTGGCATGGAACTAACTGACCGCGAGGTCATCGAATATTCTCGCGAAACCCTGGCGAATTTCAAGGTTCCCCGCCGGGTTATGGTCGTGCAGGATTTGCCAAGGAACGCGACCATGAAGGTGGTCAAGTTCGAACTCCGTGACCAGGCACGGGCGCAGCAGGCCGCAGAGGCGAAGGCGTCAGCCTGAGCTGACGCGCCCCTCGGGCTGCCTGACCTACTCGCCGCGCTCTCCCAGGATGGCGAACGCGGAATCGATTGCCGTGCCGGTGATAGCCGACGGCACCAGGTCCTTGCTGAGCGGGGGGAAGTGCGGCGCGCGCTTCTCCAGGTAACTGGAGACTCCTTCGCGAAAGTCCGGCGCTTCAACCAGGTAGCCCATGCTGCGATAGCCATCACGCAGGCTCGTGCTGAAGTCCTGGTCAATGCTTGTCCACACCTGGTGGCGAATGACGGCCAGCGCTGCAGGTGAGCAATTCCTGGCCATGTCGGTGGCGTATTCGCGTGTGGCATCCATCAGCTCGCCTGGCTCGACCACGCGGTTGACGACGCCGAGCTCGAGCGCCTCATCAGCGTCGAAGACTCGCGCGCTCAGCAGCAGGTCGAGCGCTTTCGATTGGCCGACAAGACGCGGCAGGAGATAGGCGATGCCGTACTCCGCCGCGAGACCGCGGCGTGCGAAGGCCGTGGTGAACTTGGCGCCCCGTGCTGCGATACGAACGTCGCACATCAAAGCCTGCACAAGACCCATGCCCGCGGTGGCTCCATTGAGCGCGCCTATGAGTGGCTTGCGAGTGCTCAGTGGAGTCGACGGTGACTGTCGTCCGGTGAGGTCGAAGCGCGCGGCATCTGCCTGCTGGTCGAGCCGACCTGAGTCGACGCCGGGGCAGAATGAACGGCCAGCACCGGTCACGATACCGACCCGAACGCGGTCGTCGTGATCCGCCTCATGAAGCAGGTCGTAGTACCTGCGCTCCATGATCGGATTCCACCCGTTGTTGCGCTCCGGACGGTTGAGAGTGAACGTGGCCACTCCGTTTTCATCCACGTCGAACAGGACTGTGTTGTCGTCTTCTGCGCTCATGCCGGCTAGCTCCAGGTCCAGTTGGGTTCGCGCTTCTCGCGCCAGGAGTTGCGAGCCTCGGCCGAGTCCTTGAATCCGCTCGCCTTGCCCGTGTAGTCCTGTTCGATGCGGTATCCGTCTGCGAGCGAGAGGTGCTCTGCACGGTTGAGCGACAGTTTGCCGAGGCGCAGGCCGATTGGGCTTTTCGATGCAATCTTCAGCGCAAGTTCGCGGGTCTTCTCTTCGAGGGTCTCGTGTTCCACGACACTGTCGAGGGCGCCGAGGCGGTACATCTCATCGGCTGTCACAGTTTCGGATGTGTAGAACATGCGGCGCATCTTGGGGACGCCGACTAGGCGCTGCAGGAATCTGCCGCCGCCGAGTACTCCGACTCCCATCTCAGGCAGGCCGAATGTCGCTCGTTCCGACGCGATGATGATGTCGGTACAGGCGATCAGTGCGAGGCCGGCGCCAAGGCAAATGCCCTGCACCGAAGAGATGATCGGCACTGGGCAATCGAACGCTGCCATAAACAGGTTGCGCGGCGTGGTGCCGGGGTCGACCAGGTTGTAGGCGCTCTCCTCTGGGGAGGCTTCCTTGAGCGCGTAGCGGCGCTCAGTCTCTTTGATGTCGGCGCCGGCGGAGAAGATCTTCTCGCCGCTGGCGCGGAGTACTGCAACGTGGGCCTCCTTGCCAGCTCCGATTTCGAAGAACGCCTCGGTGAGTTCCCGCGAGATCTGGGAGCCGAGAGCATTCACCGGAGGCTGGTCAATGGTGATGGTGGCGATGTGATCGCTGATGTCGACGGTGACAGGCATGAACAGTCCCTACAGTTCTGTGAGGATCGGCGCGAAGCCGGATTCAAGAATCTCTGCTCCGATCTGGCTTGTGAGGTCGCGGGATGATCCGAGAAGGCTGTCGAGCACAGCGCCCCGAGCCACGTAGTGGTGGAGCACGTGTTCCTTGGTCGAGCCGATGGCCCCGAAAGTCTGGATCGAGTGCTGTGCAGACAGTTGGGCCGCGCGCCCCGCCAGTGCTTTGGCTGCGCGCGATGCACGAACATCATCTGTGGAGAACGCCGCATGAAGGAGTCCTGCTGCAGCCTCGTTCGCGGAATGCGCGTCGGAGTAGCGGAAGCGTACTGACTGGAAGGTGGCGATCGGATGCCCGTACTGGAACCTGTCGCTCGTGTATGCCATCACGAGGCGCAGGGTTTCCCGTGCGATCCCGATGATCTCCGCCGCGAGCGCTCGCTGGCCTGCGGCTTCGGCCGCTTCCCAGTCCGCATCGGACGAAGAGACGGCGGATGCTGCAGCAAAACTGACCTTCGACCAGCTGAGATCTTCGTCGAAGTTCGGCAGCGGACTGACCGTGAGACCGCCAGCAGGTACCGAGGCGATAGTGCGGAGGCCGGGAACAGCGAACACTGCGTCGCCCTCGGGTGCTGTCGCGACCAGGATGCCGGTGATCGTGCCGCCTGACTCCACCGCGTTGTAGATGACAGCGTCAGCTGCGACCCCGAGGGCCGAGATCAGTACACCGTCGAGGATGGTCGATGTGCCGAGCACGCGGCCGTGCTCTGAGAAGAGTGCGGTGATCGCGGCTTCTTCTTCTTCCGCGACCAGGTCTTCCCAGCCGAGCTCGTCGAGCTGGGCCGGGATCTCGCCTGCGGGGGACTCCAGGAGCGCCGTGATGGTGCTCCGCAGTTCCTTTGTTTCGTCCGGGGTCATTTCCTCGGCTCCTTCGGAAGGTTGAGAACGCGATCGGCGATGATCTGGCGCTGGGCTTCAGCTGCGCCGCCGTAGATGGTGGTCGTGCGGCTCCACCACCACTCTTCCCGCCATCGGTCTGCGGTGTCGCCGTAAAGGAAGGTGTCACCAAGCAGTTCGCGGGCAGCGTTCAGCATGCCGACTTCCGCAGCGCCGAGCAGCAGCTTGTCGACACTCGCACCCGGGCCAACCTCGCCATTGTCAGCGAGCTCCTTGGCAGTTTCGGCAGCCCGCGCGCGAAGCGCAGCGACGTCGAGGTAAAGCTCGCCGATACGAGCTTTCGCGGCATCGGTCGGCTCGACAGTCCTGGCGAGCTCGCCGAGCCTGTTCATGAGCACTCCTGCCCGCAGCCAGGCCCAGAGGCCCCGCTCGAACTGCAGGAGGTACATGGCGATCGCCCAGCCTTCGTCTTCAGCGCCGATGCGGCGCTCGGTCGGCACGAACACATCGTCGAAGAAGACTTCCGCGAGTTCGTTGCGACCGTTCGCCAGGGCGATCGGGCGAATCTCGAGACCCGGTGTGTCTGAGTCGATGAGGAAGAGCGTAAGCCCCCTGTGGCGACTTTCAGGGGTGCCGGTTCGAGCGAGAAGCACGATCTTTTTCGCGCCAACACCGTGACTGGTCCAGATCTTCTGCCCATTGACCCTGTAGCCGCCATCGACCGGCGTCGCCCGGCATCGAAGTGACGCCATGTCGCTGCCGGCTTCCGGCTCCGAGAACGACTGGCCCCACCACTCTTCGCCACGAAGGAATGCCGCAAGGTAGAGCTTTGCCAGCTCCGGTGCGTAGCGAACGAGTGGCGGCCCGAGGGTCGTCAGCACACCATAGTGCTCAGGAATCGGGATGCCGCGTCGGCTGAGTTCGTCGAAGAGGGTGGCGAGGTGCAGCGAGCCACCGCCAAGTGCTCCGGCCTCAACTGGCCAGCCATATGCTCCGACACCGCTTTCGAACAGCAGCTTGACAAGCTTGCCGTTGTTCTTGATGCTCGCTTCGATGTCGTACTGGTACGAGTCGCGCCACGCGTCGGCGTGCCCCTCTTCCAGCCATTCGCGAAGGACTGTGCGGTACACGTCGGCGTCTGCCGCGATCTCCGCCTGGGTTGGACTACTCATGGCAGCTCCGTAACTTCTGGATCTCTGGTGTTGTGCGCGAAAACAGGGCTTGGCGCGAGGATGGAGAAGGGCCGAACTCCTACTTGCTCTCGGCGGCCTTCGCGTCGGCACGGGCCTGGAACTTCGCAACCGCGTCCTTGGAGTCCTGGGTGGTGAAGCTCTCGGACTCAGCGGTGAGGGCAAACGGGACAGTGAGGAGCGCCGCCTGCTGAAGGTGAAGATTGAGTGCGCGCTTTGATTCCTGCAGCGCCTGTGCGGGCTGCGCGGCGAGCTTGTGGGCGAGCTTCATTGCCTCTTCCATGAGGTCGGCTGCGGGAACCACGCGGTTTGCGAGTCCGAGCTCGACTGCCTTTTCGGCCGGGATACGGTCGCCGGTGAAGATGTATTCCTTGACCTTCAGCATGCTCATCATGAAGGGCCATGAGACGACGCCGCCGTCGCCAGCAACCAGTCCGATGCTGACGTGCGGGTCGGCGAAGTATGCGTTGTCGGCCATGAGTACGAGGTCGGAGAGGCCTGCGATGCTGCAACCGAGTCCAACTGCCGGGCCGTTGACCGCGGCAATGATCGGCAGGTGGCAGGCAAGCGCGTGGTCGACCAGCATGCGCGCGGTGCGCATGTTGCGACGGCGAAGTTCGAGGTCGGTCTGCTGCGCGATGAACGAGGGAAGGCTTCCTCCTGCGCTGAATGCCTTGCCCGCGCCAGTGATGACGATGACCTTTGCCCCCGGGTCGCGGCTGAGCGGCGGGAAGATGTCGACGAGAGCCTCGTGCAGCTCATCCACCATCGCGTTCATCATTTCGGGGTTGTTGAGGGTGATGATCCGCACGGGACCGTCTTCTTCGATGAGGAGAAGGGGTGACGTCGATGTGACCATGGTGGCTCCAATGTTTTCGCCGCGCCCGGCTTCGTTGTGGGGGCGCGCTCGGCTTATATAGTTAGATGATAATTAGAATCTAAAGGTTCTGTCAAAGCGTCGCGCGCGCCCCGTTCACGATCGATCAGGGCGCGGAAGCGAGCAGTCCCGAGTCGGCCGCAACTGTCGATCCTGTGACCCACGCGGCCATGTCTGACGCGACAAATACTGCGACTCGTGCGATGTCGTCAGGCAGGCCAAGACGGCCCATCAGGCTGGCCCGGGTCTTCGCCTCAAGGTCATAACCCGCAGCCTTCAGAGGGATCATGGCAGCGTCGGTTCCTGGCGTCGTGGTGACCGCTGGCGCGATTCCCACCACCCGGATGCCGCGTTCTCCGAGCTCGATCGCGAGGCTCTTGGTGAGCCCCACAACGGCGTGCTTGGACATGATGTATGCGCTGGTGCCACGCGAAGCCCTGAATCCTGACGTGGAAGCGATGTTGACGATCACTCCGCCGTTGGTCATGGCTCGAGCGGCCTCCCTGGCTGCCATGAAGGTGCCACGCACGTTCACGTCGAGCATGAGAGCGACATGCTCGTCAGACGCTTCGAGTACGTCGCCGGTTGGCGGGTAGATGCCTGCGTTATTGACCCAGATGTCGAGCCCGCCACGATCTGAGACGCATTCTTCAGCGAGAGCCCTCAGGGCCTTGGAGTCGGTGATGTTGAGCAGCGTGGCCTCGACCGTAGCTCCTGTTGCCGCGGCAACTTCTGCGGCAACCTTCGTCGCCAGTTCGAGGTTCATGTCGCCGATGACCACCCGCGCACCAGCCTCCGCGTACCTGCGCACGATGGCGGCGCCGATGCCGCTCGCCCCGCCCGTAACGACGGCTACCTTGCCGGCCAGGGACCACAACTTCTCCAGGGGAACCTCGGTGAGGTCGGGCTGGACGAATTTGTCGGATGACATTTCAACTCCTTTGTTGGCGTGATCTGTTGTCACTAGTTATTTATACAGTGAGCTGATTAGTCCGAACGCACTATGGACCCGATTGACCCGATGACTGCATCCAGCGGTGTGCCGGATGCGTCGCGTTTGGCCCCTTCCTCAGGCAACCGCCTTGTCGAGCCGTCAGGGCCCACTGCGGTTGCCGGTCCCTGGCCAGCCCATGCCAGCGCGAGCGAATCCTCACCCTTCAGGAATGAGTGCGCCCTCACACCACCGGTCGCTCGTCCTTTGGAGGGGAATTCGCTCAGGCGCGACACTTTGGCGCGGCCGAAATCGGCACCAGCGATCGTTGAACTGCTTGTGGAGATGGTTGCGACAACGGGGTCGAAGCCGGGGTCCACCGCGCCGAAGAAGATGACAGACGCCGCCTGCCCGAGGCTGATGCCTGCCATGCCGGCCGCGGAGCGGCCCTGTGGCCTCACCGCAGCAGCGCTGAAGTGCAGGAGCTGGGCATCCGACGTGATGAACAGCAGTTCGTCACTTTCGCCGCCCTGCCGGGCACCCACCACCTGGTCGCCCGGCTTCAGGGCAATCAGTTCGAAGTCAGGTTTCGCCGGGTAGTCGCCAGCCGCAACGCGCTTCACGACACCCTGCCGGGTGCCGAGTGCGATGGCGGCATCCGACTCGAGCGAAACCAGGGCGAGCACCTGCTCCTTCTTCTGGTCGAGACCGAGATAGTCGGAGAGCTTCACGCCGGCCGCCAGCTGGATGGAGTTGGCCGGCACAACGGGCAGGTCGATGGGAGAGAGACGCACGAGCCTGCCCAGGTTT